>NZ_JAAGPQ010000099.1:0-25979 GCF_017104985.1 Paraburkholderia sp. Ac-20342
GATCGACGCGCCCGGCAGCGCCGGGTCCGGCATCGTCCACGTCGTCGCGCGCAACAGGCTGCCGTATAGCGACACCGTGCCCTCGCCGCGTCCGCTCGTCAGCACCGACACGAGCGTGCTCGATGCCGCTTCGCGCGGCCGCGCGGGCATCGCCTGCAACGCGGCCAGCAGATCGGCGACAGGCACGCGCCGCGCGGGCGTCAGCGCGTGCAGGTCGAGCAGCCATGCGGGCGCATGCGCGGCGCTCCAGTAGCGGCGCCAGTCGGCGGAATCGAGTTGCAGGCGCGCCGGTTCGAAGTAGAGTCCGCACGATTGCACGAGCGCGTGCTCGCGGTCGACGTGGCCGCCCGTCATGCAGCAATACACTTCGTCGCGGTCGCCGCCGTTGCAGACGTAGTCTGGCGTCGCGATGTGGCGATCCACCAGATAGCCGTAGACGAACAGCTTCCAGACACTGCCGAGCGGCGTTTCCAGCGTCGCGGGCAACGCTTGCGCGGCTTGCGGCGAAAGCGCGGGCGCCGTGCCGCTCGCATCCGTTTGCCAGAGCTGGGGCTGGTCGTCGCGCAGCCAGGCGAAGCGCAGCGGGGTAGCCGCGGTCGAAGCGGAAGATGATGATGAGCCGTGGCTGGCCGGGCGATCATGCGCGGCCAGCGTGAGCGATGACGACGGCAAGGCAGCGGCCGAAGCCGAAACGGGCGCCACGGCCAAGGCCAGCGTCGCCAAGGCCGAGCGCAACGCCAACGCCGCCGACGGCAACCCCGTCGCCGCGGCCAAAGCCGCCCCGGCATTCCGTCCGCGATACACGCCACCCGCACGCGCCTCGCACACAGCCGCGCCGCCGCCTCGCAGCCGCGCCGCCCACCACTCCCCGATCCGCCAACGCGCCCCACGCATGGCCGCCTCGCCTACTGAATCCGCAGCGACGTCATGCGATCGCTCTTGCCGCCCTCGAACGCCTTCGCGTCGGGCTGGTACATGCGGAAGTAGCGCGCCGGCGGCAACGTGAACGTGCCGGGCAACGAGAAGCGCACCAGTTGCCGCAGCGTGACCGGCTTATCGAGCAGCGGCACCGGCTGGTGATACGCCAGCTCGCCCATCTCGTACGACGCCGCGCGCTGGAACGGCTGCGGACCGCTGCCGTCCTTCGCGCCGGGCAGGCCGTCGATCGACACGCCCCAACTGGTCGCCTCGACGTCGCCGCCCGGCGGCAGCGGCACGTCGAGCAGACCGTAGTGGTAGGCGTTGCCCGAGCGCGGCGTCAGCGTGACTTCGTCGACGTAGAGCGCGTTGCTGTCGAGCGGATCGCCGGACTTCACCAGATGCGCGCTGAACGTCGCGCGCCCGAGCTGGCTTTCGCCGGCCCCGGCCTTCTTCGGATCGGCCGCGACTTCGAGCGGTTCGAGCTTGTACAGACGGCGCGCGATCGTGATGTTGAGCCGGCTGTCCTCGCTCGTATGACTGCGATACGAGACCAGCGCGCTGACGTCGCCGCGCGGTGCGCCCGCATCGAGCGTCGTCGGCAAGGCGGCGCCGTTCCAACGATAGAGCGGCGCGCCGGTCGGCGTCGTCGTGCGCGTCCAGCCCGCGCCTTGCAGCGTCGGCAGCGGCTGCGGCGACGCCGCGGCAGCACCGCCGAGCGCCTTGCGCAGCCACAGCAGCGTCAAGGCGCGATCGATCGTCGGATAGTCGGCGCTGCTTTTCGCGAGCAGCGCGGCGGGATCGAGCGGCGCGCCGCCGGCATCGGCAGCGCCGGCCCCCGCGCCGGTCATGACGAGCAGGCTTTGCACCAACGGCGCGGGATCGTTCGCCAGCGCGCCACGCGCCGCGCTCACGGCTGCATCGAAGCCCGCCGGCAATGGCGCATTCGCGCCACGCGCCATGCTCGCAACGAGCAGCGTCGCCATCTGCTTGCCGCGCGGCGAATCGGCCTGCGCGAACACGATGCTGTCCGCCGTACCGGCTGCATTGCCGCGCGCCGCTGTGCCTGTGCCTGTGCCTGTGCCTGTGCCTGTGCCTGTGCCGCCGGCCGCCTTGCCGTTCGCTGCGGCCAGCGCCGCCGCGTCGCCCTGCAAATCCTCGGCGATGCCCGCGACCGGCGTCGCGACCGGCAGCCCCATCTGCTGCAGGAACCACAGCGCAAGCGCGCGATGCAGCAGCGGCTCCTTCGCGCCGGCGTCGCGATAAACGTCCATCGCGTGCTGCCAGTTGTCGGCGGGCAGGCTGATGCCGAGGCTGCGGCTCGCGAGCCAGTCGGCGTAATACGCGTAGGCGGTCATCAATGCGCTGCCGCCCGTCGTATCGCCCCACCAGCCGAACGTGCCGCCGACGCCCGCGAGCATCGCGAGCCGCTGGCGCTGATTGCGCAGCAGCGCTTCGAGCCCCTGCGCCGGGCTCGCGGCATTGGCCTCGCCGCCCATGTCGCGCAACGTGTCGTGCGCGAGCGCAAGCGGAATCAGCCGGCTCGAGGTCTGCTCGGCGCAACCGTACGGATAGGCGATCAGATCGTCGGCGACGCGCATGAACTGGCTCGCCGCATTGCCGACGAAACGCACACTGACGTCCTGCGCATCGGCCGGCAGCGCGAGCGGCTTGCCCGTGCCGTCGAGCGCGACCGTGTCCTGATGCAGATCGAGCCAGCCATCCGCGTCGAGGCGGATCGTCGTCTGCAAGCGGTCGACGTCCTTGCCGCCCGCGCGCAGCGTCGCATCGATCACGCCGGCTTTCAACGCGCCGCTCGGCAGACGCAGATAATTCGCGCCGCGCTTTAACGTCACCTTCTGGTTCAGCGCGAGACCGCCGCCGTTCACGACCCACTGCGCGTCGGTATCCGCATCGGTCTGGTTGAACGCGATCATGTCGATGGCCGGTTGATCGTCGGCGCGGAAATGCGCGGGCCCGCTCCACTTCAGATACAGCGCCTTGTCCGAGCGCACGTACGCGGTACGCTGCCCGACCATGCCGTCCGGCGCGGCCGCGCGCACGGTAATGCGCCAGCGCGCGAGCGAGTCCGGCATCCGGAAGCTCATGGTCGCGTGACCGTTCGCATCGGTTTTCAGATTCGCCTGCCATGCGGCCGTGTCCTGCTCGTCGCGCCGCGGCCGCTCCAGCACCTTGACGCCGCGCTCGTTGTAGTTCGCGCGCTGCGGGCCGCCCGGCGCGCCCTTCAACGGCGCGCGCGCGAGGTCGTAGGTGATGAACGACAAGCTCGACGAGGTGCGCACGTTATTGCGGCGCGGGTGATAGAAAAAGTCGACGATGTTCGGCGCGATCTCCGGCTGCAGCACATAGACCATTTCGTCGACCACGCTGACGGTCAGATTGGCCGCTTCGGGCTTGCCGGCGAGCGTGCTGTCGAAGTCGAGCGTGACGGTATCGCCGGGACCGTAGACGGGCTTGTCGCTCTTCACGTTCAGCTCGATGCTCGGCTGCGCGACGACGATGCCCGCGTTCTCGAACACGTATTCGCCGCCATGCACGTACAGCACCGAGAACGTCATGTTCGGTGCGAACTCGGCGCCGACCTTGATACGCGCCTTCCACTGAGACGGCGCGATGCGTTGCAGTTGCAACCAGTCGCCGCCCGTGCTCAGCAATGCGCGGTGCTCGACGTTGTCGCGTTCGAGCGTGAGCAGCGCGTCGTCGACCGGCATGGGGAACGTAATCAGCGCTTCGGCGGTATCGCCGATCCTGTAGCGCGCGCGATCGAACACGATCTCGACGCTGCCCGGAATCGCCTTGAGCCCGTCGCCCGCGACCCAATGACTGGCCGCCGCGAGCAGATTGCCCTGATCGTCCTTGACCGACACCATGTACGAGCCCGGCTCGTCGAACTGCACCAGGAACGACTGCTTGCCGCCCGCGCCCGCCGTTTTCAGCGCGCCTTCGCCGTGCGTCTGCGATTCGAGGCGCGTCCATTGCCATTTCGCCGGCGCATGCGCGGCCGGATCGAGCACGCCGAGCGGCTGCAGATCGAAGCTGACCGCTTCCTTCGGCTGCGAGAACGACTTCGCGCTGCTCAGGCGATACGGCGTCGCGCCGCGTGCGATCAGCACCTCGCGCGTCACGCGCACCTTGTACGCGGCGCCGTCCTGCGCGAACAGCGTCAGCGCGTAGCGACTCGGCTCCTGCGCGGCCGGCAGCGTCAGGTCCGCGTTGCCGTTGCTGTCGGTCTTCAGTTCCTGCTGTTCGAGCTTGACCGGAAAGAGCCCCGCGTAACGCAATTCGCCGTCGACGATCGTCACTTTCTGCGCGCGCAGCGTGACCGAAATCTTGCTGTCGCGCACCGGCTTGCCGTCCGGATAGCGCAACTGGATCTTGCCCTTCAGCGGCTCGCCGGTCGCGTAGTCGGCCTTCTCCATCGCGAGGTTCACATCGAAGTGCGGCTTCACGTATTCGGCGACGCGAAACGCGCTGCCATAGACGTCGCCGCGATAATCGAAGCGCAGCGTGTAGCCGCCGGCGGTGGCGTCGGCGGGCAAGGTGAACGAGGTATCCGCGCCGGTATCGGACGAGAAATGCACGCTGCGCGTCGCGACCGGCGCACCGTTCGGGTCGAGCACGTCGAGCTTGAGGTCGGCGGCTTCGGGCGCGGACGATTGCGTCGCGTTCTGGAACGTGCGGCCGATGAACTTCACCTGCACCGTATCGCCGGGCCGGTACATCGGCCGGTCCGTCACGGCGTAGATCTTCGTGTTGTAGATCTCGCTGTCGTAATAGAAATTTTCGGAGACGAACACGCCGCCCTGCGGATCGACGCCGAGCACATAGCTGCGCTCGGGGCTCACGTGCTGCAACGGCAGCGCGCCGTCGCCGCCGGTGGTGCCGCTTTGCAGCACCCCCACGCCGTCGGTCCAGCTCACCTCGGTATTCGCGACCGGCTTGCCGTTGTCGCGCCGCGCGGTCCACACGAGCATGCCGCCCGCGGTCGCCTTCACGACCGCGACCGTGTCCGACACGAACAGCAGCGTATGCGCGCGATAGTTGCCGATCACGGCTTCGACGATATAGAGCCCCGGCGGCAGCTTGCCGACCGGAATCATCACGTTGCCGACGCTCTCGTCGATGAAGTTGCTGCTACTGCCTTCGAGATTCACGCCCTTCGGCGGCGCAATCGCCTTCGCGTCCCAGATCGGATAGCGAAAGCGCGCGACCACGTCGTAGCCCTTCAACGGCGCAAACGACGAGCGCGGCTCGAACTGCGTCTGCTTGCCGGTCTGCTCGCCGAGCTTGAATTGCGGCTCGGCCGCGGTCACCTTGCTGCGCGTCGCGAACGACAGCACGCGCTGCCACGCGCGGCGCGCTTCGGTGAACCACCGGTCCCATAGATACGCGAGCGTGTTCGCGAGCCCTTCGCCCTGGTAATTCGGCGCGACGTTCAGGCGATGCAGATTCTTCTGCGCCTTCAGAAACTCGAGCGGCTGCGGCACACGATACACGACGATGTCCGCGCCGCCATACGGCTGCAACGCGTCCTTGAAATCGCGGCCCGGCGCTTCGAGCCGCACCTGCGCGAGCTGATCGCTGCCGAAGCTCGCGTCGGACAGCAGAAAGAACGGCTGGCCGTCGACCTTCTGCGCGCTGTAGTTGCTCGGCGGCGCCGCTTGCAGCGTGGGGTTCGCGGCGATGTTGGCGTCGGCCGTGTCATCGGCTGCGGCGGCGTCGTCGGCGCGAGCCGGGGCCGTGAACGCGAACGCAAGTGTCAGCGCGACGAACAGCGCGGTGAACAGGCAGGCCACGCGACGCCACACGCCGCCCCAGGCGCCGCTCGAAAAACGGCCGCACGCGATTTTTCTTCGGATCATGGTGTCAGAAAGTCCAAACGAAACACGCCAACGAAATTCGGATTGCCGTCGAGCGGCTGCCAGCGGGAATCTTTCCATTGCACGAGGTCGGAAACGGCGACCGCGCGCAGACCGGTATCGGTCGGCGTGACGGTGCCGGTGTGATAGGCGATGTAGCGATCGAGCCAGATCATCAGATGCTGGTCGTCGCCCTGGTCGAAGAACAGCAGGTCGCACGGCAAAGCCTGGTTGATGTCTTTCGCGACGAAGCGGCTGTTGCGCTGGATCAGCGCGATCGCCGACGCATACGCGCCCGTCGAGCCGTCGACGCGCGTCCAGCGGTTCGCGAGCGTGCGTTGCGAGGCCGTTAGCTGCAACTCGGGCGGCATGCTGCTCGCGTCCGCGAGACCGGTCATGCCGTTCGCGCGCAGCCATTTGCTGTCGTGCGGCTTCAGCGTCTCGCCGACCGCGAAGCGCACGAGGCCCGCGCAATCGCGCTGCGTCCAGCGCGGGGTCGGACCGTGCCGCAGTTGCTGATCGACGATGCGCGAGAACCAGGCGCGAAACGCGGCCGATTGCTGCGGAGAGAATGCGTCGGGGTCGGGCTGCGCGGCCGTGCTCGTGAGCGCGTGGGCCAACGGCGCCGCGCTCGCGAGTGCAGCGAGTGCCATGAGCGATGCGGCGCGCGCGAACCAGAGACGACGCGCGGGGTCGGGCTGCATGGTGCCGCCCGGGAGCGCGCGCGCGCAGGATGGGGCGCTTGTCCGCGCAAGCGGCGACGCCATCCGCGCAGGCCAGAACCGATGATGCGCCGTGCCCGGCGGCACGGCCACGGTCTGCGAGCGAACCCGGCCCACGTCAGTCGGCCCCGGCGCCGGGTTGATCCGCCGGCGCTGCCGGCGCGCCGTCCGTTGCGGCATGCGCACCGGCATCGCCCTGCGCGCGATCGAACCACCACTCCACCGGCACCCAGCCCGCCGAACCCGGCAAGCTCTGCGGCAAGGTCAGCGACACGGGCGGATAGTGCGCGAGCGCATGCAGCTTCGGCACCAGATGCGTGCGCGACGCGTTGCGGAACACCGCCTCCTGATCGGGTGGCAACGCGGCGCCGGCCTCGCGCTCGATCAGCGCGGCGGCGGACGACGGCGTCAGCGTCAGAATCGTGCGCGGCAGACGCTGCGGCGCGAGCGTATCGGCGAGCGCGGGGTAGCGCTTGTCGAGCACCGCAAGCGTGTCGTCGACGAGGCGGCCGTCCGGCGAGAAGATCACGTAACCATGCGCGAGCGCGAGCGTCACCGGGAAATAACGCTCCGCCGACAACTGCGCCGCGAACGATGCCTTGCTGCTCAATGCGGTGCCCGATCGCGCACTGACCGGCCGCTGCCACACGACAACGTCGGCGCCCTGCTCGCGCATCGTGACCGGCAGACGACGATAGCCCGCCGCCGCGCCATCTGCGGCGGCGGCTTTCGCTTCGTACGCGCCGATCACGTCGCCGAAGGTCTTGCCGAGCGCGGTCTTCAAGGCGACGCTGCCGGCCGCGTCCTGCGACTTCACGCGGGCCACGAACACCGGCGCGAGCAGCGTCGACTTCGCGTACCAGCAAACCGCCGCGGGCCCCGCCAGTTGCTCGCCGAGCGCGGCCGTGCCCTGCGCGCCGCCGTCGGTGACCTTCGCGAGCAGCGCCGCCGCATCGCTCCAGTCGGCCGGCAAGCTCGCGCAAGCCGCCGGATTGGCCGGCAGCACGCGCCACAGGTCCGCGCTGTTCCATTTCTGCGGCAGCTTGTCGGGATCGATCAGCGCCCAGGTTTTCCATGCCGTGGCGCCGTTGCCGTTCGACGAGGCATCCGGCGCGAAGTCGAAGCGCAACGCGTCGATGCCGGAGAAAAACGCCTGATAACCGAACGACAGGTAATTGGCCGAGACGACGATCCGATGGCCCTTGGTTGCGTCGCCGGAAGTATCGCCCGAGCTATCGAGCCGGTATGCGCGCGCCGCCTCGTCGCGCCCCGACAACATCTCCGACACCGCATCGGCGCGCTCGCCGATCAGGCCGCCCTTTTCGTCGAGCAGCAAGCCGGGCGCCGACAGCACGACGAGCCGATCGTCCTTCGCCGCGAACAGCAGCGTGCGGCCGACCGCGAGCTTCAGCGCATAGACCGGCACGTCGCCCTGGAGCTTCGCGACCTGGCTCAGTTGCGCGTCGCTCGCGGCGACGTTGCCGAGCCCTTGCAGCAGCTTCGCGAGGCCATTGCGATGGATCAACATCACCCAGTTGCCGAGCCGGCCATCGGGCGAACGCCACAGCAGCACATGCGCGGGTTCGTCGAATACGCGGCGCAGCAGTTCGTCGCGCCAGTCCAGTTGATGCTCGAACGCGAGACGCCGCAGCGCGCCTTCGGCGGACAGGCGCGTCGGGTCCGCTTCGTAGTAGTCGACGAAATCTTGCGTGAGCACGTCGTGCAGCAACGGCACGCGCACGATGTCGCGCGGCAGACGCGACAGCGCTTCGCTGTCGATCACTGCATCGGGATGGTGAATATCGAGGACGACGGCGTTGTTTTGCGCGGCCTTGCGATGCGCGAACGGACGCCATACCGCCTGCACGATGATGCCGGCCACGACCAGAAGACCGACGCTCAGGATTACCAGCTTTTTTCGCGAGATCTTCATCTGATTTCTTCTTCTGGTTCGACGCGACGCTATTAACGCCGATGCCGCGCGGAATTGGAAACCTGCGGCAGCGGATATTGATGCCGGGCGATGATAACCGATATCTTTGAATAAAACCCGCATGCTGTTGGCATTTAACCATCAGTTGCGCACGGTCGATTGCCAATGAAAAATATTTCGGCATGGGGCCGATTTTTATTTCCCGTCAAGCGGGCCTGCGCATAAAAAACCCGGCCGCACACGCTATGCTCGCCGGGTTATTTCATGCCACGCCGCTTCGCTATGGTTTAAAGATTTATTACCGAACTCAAAACAACTCAAGCGCGCGTTTCATTTTTTCGGGCACTTATTCAGTCGAGGCTGAAGTCGATACCCTGCGCCAGCGGCAACGCCGACGAGTAATTGACGGTATTGGTCGCGCGACGCATATAGGCCTTCCACGCATCCGAGCCCGACTCGCGGCCACCGCCGGTTTCCTTCTCCCCGCCAAACGCGCCGCCGATCTCCGCGCCGCTCGGCCCGATATTGACGTTGGCGATGCCGCAATCGCTGCCCGACGCGGACAGGAAACGTTCCGCCTCGCGCAGATCGTTCGTGAACACGCACGACGACAGACCGTGATGCGCGGCATTGTTCGCGTCGACAGCAGCGGCGAAATCGCTGTAGCGCAGCACGTAGAGAATCGGCGCGAAGGTTTCCTTCAGCACGACCGCCGTTTGCGCCGGCATCTCGACGATCGCCGGCCGCACGTAGTAGCCGCCCTCATAACCCTTTACGTCGACGCGCTCGCCGCCGGACACCGCGCCGCCCTCGGCCCGCGCCTGCCGCAGCGCTTCCTGCATGCGCTCGAACGCCTGGCGGTCGATCAGCGGCCCCATCAGCGTGCCCTTGTCGAGCGGGTTGCCGATCGGCACGCGGCTATACAACTGCTTGAGCCGCTCGACGGTCTTGTCGTACACGCTGTCATGCACGAACAGACGCCGCAGCGTCGTGCAACGCTGTCCGGCCGTGCCGACCGCCGAGAACAGGATGCCGCGCAGCGCGAGTTCGTGGTCGGCCGTTTGCGTGACGATGCCCGCGTTGTTGCCGCCGAGTTCGAGCAGCGCGCGGCCGAAGCGCTTCGCCACTTCGACGCCGACCTTGCGGCCCATTTCCGTGCTGCCCGTCGCGCTGACGAGCGACGCGCGCGAATCGGCCACGAGCTTTTCGCCCACCTCACGGCCACCGTTGACGAGCGCGGCGAGGCCGGCCGGCGCGTCGCCGAATTCCTCGAGCGCGTCGTCAAGAATGCGGCTCACGGCCAGCGCCGTGAGCGGCGTCTTTTCCGACGGCTTCCAGATCAGCGCGTTGCCGCACACGAGCGCGAGCGCCGCATTCCACGACCACACCGCCACCGGAAAATTGAACGCCGAGATCACGACGCAGGTGCCGAGCGGATGCCACGATTCCGCCATCCGGTGACCGGGCCGCTCGGACGCGATCGTCAGGCCGTACAGCTGGCGCGACAGACCGACCGCGAAATCGCAGATGTCGATCATTTCCTGCACTTCGCCCATGCCTTCCTGCAGGATCTTGCCGGTTTCGAGCGAGACAAGCGCGCCGAGCGCCTGCTTGCGCTCGCGCAGACGCTTGCCGAGCAGCCGCACCAGCTCGCCGCGACGCGGCGCGGGCACGTTGCGCCACGCGGCGAAGGCGTCGTTCGCCCGGGCGAGCGCCGCATCGACTTCGGCCGCCGTGTTGCTGGCCACGCGGCCGATCAGCTCGCCCGTAATCGGCGAATGAACCGCGATGTCGCCTGCTTGCGCCGCGTGAGCAATGCCGAGATCGGCGAGGATGGTGGACGCGTCCATATGAACCCCTTTTTTTATTTCCGATACGAAACAAGAGTAAGTTCGGAAACTATACACGCGGGTTTTTATGGCAGCAAGAAGGGGTTTCCGTGAGGATTGTTGGTCAGCCGCGCATGGCAATGTTTCCAGATGGAAACTTTAGTGGACCAATGCGAGGCGGGCTACGGCTGTCCGTGCGCGCCCGGATGCGCAACTTGAGACGCGCGCCGAGCGCATCGGCGGCGCTCATGATGAACGCGTGAATCGCGCTCGACATGGGCAGGCTCACGAAGTTCGCGCTCAGCACCTGCGAGAAATCGGCCGACGCCCGCTTCGCGAGCGGATGGTCGCGCGACGTGACGAGCACGAGGCGATCGTCGCGATACGGCAGCATCTCCAGATGCCCCGCATGCACGTTGCCCGCGACGATGCCGATATCGGTCGCGCTATCCGCAACGCCTTTGACGATCTCGCCGCTCAGTACCTCGCGAAGATCGATGTTGACGTCGGGATGGTCGCGCAGGAAACGACTGAGCACGGCCGGCATGAACTCGCTGATCGCGGTCGTGTTGGCCCAGATGCGCACGTGGCCCTCGATGCCCTCGCCGTACTCCTGCATGTCGCCGGCCAGATGCTCGACGCGTTCGAGCACGAGCCGCGCATGATGCACGAAGGCCTCGTCCGCGGGCGTCAGCGTGACGCCCTGGCTCGTTCGATACAGCAGCTTGAAGCCGAGTTGCTCCTCGAGATTCTTGACCCGGTTGCTGGCAGCCGGCGCCGACAGATGCGCGCGCTCCGCGGCGCGCGCGAGATTCTGCGTATCGGCGATATGAAGCAGCAGACGCAAATCCACGAAATCGAAATGCATGATGGCGGCAGATAAGGCGCGGGAACGCGCTCGCGGGACAAAGGGCCATCTTAACCGGGTGTGCGGCGGCAGCGGTCGTTCGAGTCGTTCGGGTCGTTCGACTCGCCCGAACGCCGCGCCACCAGCCGCTGCCGGATGCGGCGATTCAACGGCTCCGCGTAGAGCCGTTGAATCGCCGCGCCGAGCCAGGCGGCAAGCAGCAGATAGCCAGTCAGCAACATCAGCTTCGCGTCGCCCGTCACCTGCGATGGCGGAAAGATCGTCCGCAGCAGACCGAGCACGATGAGGTGAAACAGATAAAGCTCGTAGCTCAGTCTGCCGAACCATTCGCATGCCGCCGACACGCGCGCGCATCGAATGGGGAGCCCGTCCTCGCGATCGTGCGCGGCAAGCAGCAGAACCGCGGTGCCGAGAGCCATCGCCGTGACGCCGAGCACGTTGCCGTCGCGGATCGGCTGAGACAGATAGACGAACGTCATGGCTGCCGCCGCAAGCCACGGCAACACGGTCCGCGTGCGGCCGCGCCACACGATCCGCCGGGCCAGCAGCGCCGTGCAGCAGCCGATTGCGATCGCGTCGAAGCAGGCGAAGTACGCGTAGAGATAACCGCCCTCATCGCCTTGATGAAAGCTCCGGTAGACAGGGCCGCCGAGAATGATCGCGAGCCAGAAAATCAGCAGCCGGGACTCCCGCCGCAAGACGAGGCAGAGCAGCGGAAACGACAGGTAAAACATCTCTTCGACCGACAGCGACCACAACACGCCCAATGGATAGTTGGTCCAGCCGTGCGCGCCGATCAGCACGTTCATCCAGAAGGTCAGGGACGCCAGATCGACGAGCCAGAGAGATGCAGGCGGTTTCGCTGCTCGTCGCAGCGGATTATTCGACCGGCAAAATTCTGCCAGCCGATAGCGGGTTGAATCTGGCGGCAACGATCGCGGGGCATTTGATAATCGGCCGCCCAATAGTCATCTCTCATCAGACAACATAACGACCGTTTGAATTCTCAACGATACCGTCGCAGTTACCACTTTCGAAAACCCGTTATTCACAGTGCAGTCCGGGATGCGGGTAATCCCCACCTGTACGCATAGCGTAATTATTTGTAGGATTTATGTCATCATATAACTGATAACAATAATCGATCCTGGCTAATTAGCGCCGACGAGCAATTGACCTGAGAGAGCCCTGACATGACCGTCAGATTCAAAAGATTGCGCTAGCCGTACTGCAGGACTGGCGCATCAGTACCGCGTGATACGGCCAGATGACCGGCACGCTTCTCGTCGCCTGACTGCCGATAAATAAAAAAGGATACCTAATGGTACGCCGAGGTTAACCGAGCGCTTGCGCCCGATAGCGCAACGGCCCGGTTCCCTCGTGCACAACGGGGCGGTGAGCCCGACACCAGGAATAGCTGGGCGGGCTCGTAGCAGATCGTGACGGCGGCCGAGACTCAATGCGCTTCATTGCGCAGCCGCATGGTCCGAAATATGTATAACAAAACGATTCATGGAGAAAATATGCTGCAGAGAATTATCCGATCAAAAATGCCGCTTTGCTGTGCCGCGCTGCTCATGCTGAGTGCCTGCGGTGGAGGAAATTCGGTGGCGCCCAGCGACACCGCCAGCACGCCCGGCAACTCGGGCGACACAGCCCCGACCACGCCGCCGGATGCCGTCGTGGCATTTAAACATCCGGGGATTCTGACAACGAAGGCACGGCTCGATTATGTGAAGGCGCAAATTGCCGCCAATAATCCACTGTTCGTCAATGAATTCAATAAATTGAAAAGCAGCCAGTCGGCCTCGGCGTCTTACACGGTGGCAGGTACGCTGACTGACGGAAATATTAGCTGTGGCGCTGTGTCATCCGTTGACCACGGGTGCAATGCGGAAAAAGCCGATGCGGCAGCCGCCTATGCCCAGGCGTTGATGTGGTATTTCACAGGAGACGAGACCTATGCAAAAAATACGGTGTCGATCCTGAACTTCTATGCAAAGAATCTGACAGCCGGACATAGTGGATTCAATGGCCCACTGGAAGCAGCCTGGAATGCGGAAGTTTTTCCGGCAGCCGCCGAAATCATTCGATACACGTATAGCGGGTGGTCCGAGTCCGACGCCCAGGCATTCGAGACCATGCTGAAGACGCAGTATCTGCCGGATATCAACGGCGTCAACGGCTACGCGACAGAGGGCAACTGGAAGCTCTCCATGATCGACGGCATGATCGACATTGCGGTTTTCACCAACGACCGGGCCTTGTTTGACGACGCCGTTGCGCAATGGAAAAAGTGGATTCCCGCGTACTACTACAATGCGTCGCTCGACGGCAATGCGCCTGTCACGTTCCCCGGCAGCCCGAGCGGTAATTCGCCCACCAATACCTGCGGTCCGACCTGCCGCCAGGCCACCCTCTCGCTCTGGAATGGTCAAACGGTATTCGATTCGGTGGTGAGCGGCGTCACGCAGGAAACGTGTCGGGATCTCGGGCACGCCCAATACGGCATGGGCGCGACCTTCAACGCAGCGGAAACCGCCTATATTCAAGGCACGGATCTCTATGCGGCAGAAGCTTCCCGTCTGACCACGGCACTCGAATTCAATGCGAATTTGCTGAATGGAAGTGCGGGTCACAAGAACGATGATCTCGTTACCGCGCCAGGAGGACTATTCGGCTCGTTGTGCAGCAGCGGCACGCCGGCAGATCAATTCCAGTACGACACCAAGCCGACGATGATGCGGGCCTACAATGCCTACGCAAATCGTATGGGGATGGCACTGCCCTCGACGCACACTTATATCTCTAACGTCGTCATTCCTTTCCAGAATCCCACCGATCACGAAATACAATGGGAAGTCCTGACGGATGGCGACAGTCCGTCCAATCCCATCGATTGACCATCGGCAGCGTCTTTTCGTCATCGAATAGATAGCATCGCGGCTTCATCATTTTCGTCGGCTCCGCGTTCGCATCGAACATCGGGCCGACATCCACGAAGCGCTTTGTCAAACCTGGCTGCTCTCTCGTCTGCGGGAACATCCGCGGGCGCAGAGAGCAGCTTTTTTTGAACCGGCCACGAGGCACGCCCGAAGGACACCAGACACGCGAAAGTTTATTGTCGAAGAACTGTGCGGAACCACTCATCCCTCTCCCGATTCGTCGCCTATTCTGCGTACAAACGGAAGCCAAAAATTACAACGAGATGGCTTACCCACGCCCTTCATACCCAGCAATCCAAACAGGGCGTGACTCATAACGTCGGGGGGCACTATGAGATATCAAGCGAAGCATACCGTCGCAACTCCATCCTGTTTCAGGCCGGCCACGTCATCGGTGTTAACCCGATATGCGTTGGCTCGTGACGGTTCAGTCACTCCCATTTCGATTCCCTCGCACTAGCCGCGTCTTTGCGAAATCCGGGATCGCGTCCACCGAATCGGCGTTCGGAGCAGAGCGCCTACTTTAGTGTGGCAGGTCCTGCCGGTGAATGCTGTGTGAACGCACACGGAGTCAAATGATGAGCCTGAAAAAAAAGCAAAAAGGCGTGGCTGCCATCGAGGTCGCGCTCGTCCTGCCGATCCTGCTGCTGGTTGTGTTCGGCATCATCGAATTCGGCCTGGTCCTGTACGACACGGCGATCATCACCAACGCGGCCCGAGAGGGCGCGCGAGCGGGCATCGTGCTTACGAACCCGAGGCCCTCGACGACGGACATCACGAACGTCGTGACCAACTATACGTCCTCGTACCTGATTTCGTTTGCGGCGCAAAAGCCCACGCCGTCGGTCTCGGTGACGAACGCGGGCGGTGGGTTCGGCACGGCATTGGCCGTCAAGGTCTCCTATACGTTCACGGGGCTGGTTCTCGGCGCCCTGGTGAACCCGCTAACCGGACCGATCACCTTGAGCTCCACGGCCACGATGAACAACGAATAGGACGAACATCATGAGTAACGTCCATGCCGTGCATACTCGGCGCCGCGCAAAATCGATCAGGAAGCAAAAGGGCGTGGGGGCCATCATGTTCGCCCTGCTGCTGCTCGTACTCCTCGGCTTCGCGGCGCTCGCGATCGACATTGGCAACCTGATGCTGGCCCGCGCTCAGGCTCAGACGGCCGCCGACGCCGCGGCACTGGCCGGGGCCCAGTGCCTATACGCTCAAGCCAACAACTCCAGTTGCAACAACGCGAACGCCGCCAATCCGGATTGGAGCGACTCGCAGACCGAAGCTGTTTCGTTCGGCCCCTCGAACAACGTCCAGGGAGCCGCCGCGCAACTGCAATCGTCGGATGTCAGTACCGGCTATGTGGACGTCACCGATGTTGCGAACGGCGTCTCGCAGGCAACCTCGCCGGTCGCGAGCGGAAACATCGTGCCGGCGGTCCAGGTGACGGTCCACAAGGACGGGACCGACTCCAACGGGTCCGTTCCGGTGTACCTGGCGCAGGTACTGAACATCAAGTCGCTGAATACGAGTGCGACGGCGACGGCGGTCGTGGCCAGTCCGGGAACGGCCGAGATTGGGGCGCTGTTTCCGCTGGTGATGTCGCAATGCCTCTACGACTCCTACTGGAATTCGTCGACCAACTCGCCCAAACTCGCGACCAGTACAACCGATCCCCAGGCGGCGAACAATGGCACGCCTATCGTGCAGACGGTCGGGCAACCGTACATCTTCGGGATCAGGGCATCTTACCAGGCTGCCAATTGCGACGCGGGGCAATGGACCTCGCTCTCCTCTGCCAATGCGCAGATTGGTTCCAGCTCCGTTGTCGGGTTAATGACGAGCGGAAATGCGAGTCCGATGTCTATCGGCCAACCGATTTATATTGAAACGGGCCTGAATAGCAATGCATTCCATAATGTTGCAACCTGCAGCCAGGTCGCGGCGGGTACAGCCGGTAGTTGTGCCTGGGTGACGGTCGCGGTGGTGAGTAACGTCACGGGGGCACAAGGGAGCACGCTGCCGATAGTCGCATTCGGGTGCCTGCATATCCTCAACGAAACAGGCAGCGGCTCCAACGCGGTTATCACCGTTCAGATGGGCAACGACCCCAACTACTGCAAAAACAGCCAGATGGACGGCATCGGCCCCGACTATGGGACGATCATGATGCCTCGGCTGGTGCAGTAACTTTGCAATAGACACGTCGTGGCAAACAGAGCCGCCTGAGAAATAGCGCGGCCACCGTAAAGACAAGGCATTGCCGCGCGCGTCATATCAGCCACGATTCCGGTGCGGACGCGCGCCATGCGCGCACGCTCCGGAAAAACACACTAAAGAATACGGTCCAACGCCTTAGCGAACCTGGCAACCGTAGCTTCGACGTCATGCAGTTTGTCCAGCCCGAATAATCCGACGCGGAAGGTTCTGAAATCTTCAGGCTCGTCGCATTCAAGCGGAACGCCGGGCGCGATCTGCAAGCCGGCATCGGCGAATTTCTTGCCGGATCGTATGCCATCGTCATCGGTGTAGCTGACCACGACACTCGGGGCCTGGAAGCCTTCGGCGGCCACGCTTCTGAAACCTTTGCCTGTCAGGAGCGAGCGAATGCGCCTGCCGAGTTCAATCTGCTCCGCTTTCACCTTGTCGAAACCGTATGCCTCGGTTTCCTTCATCACGTCGCGCAACGTCGCGAGACCGTCTGTGGGCATCGTGGCGTGGTACGCGAATCCGCCGTTCTCGTAGGCTTCCATGATCTGCAGCCATTTGCGAAGATCGCAGGCGAAACTGGTGCTGGTTGTCGCGTCGATTCTTTCCCTGGCGAGAGGACTCAGCATGACCAGCGCGCAACAGGGTGACGCGCTCCATCCCTTTTGCGGCGCGCTGATCAGGATATCGACGCCGCTCGCCTGCATGTCGACCCAGATCGTCCCGGAAGCGATGCAATCCAGTACGAACATGCCGCCGACGGCATGCACGGCGTCGGACACCGCGCGCAACCAGGCATCGGGAAGCATCATGCCGGATGCAGTTTCGACGTGCGGCGCAAAGACCAGGTCCGGCTTGTGTTCCCTGATTGCGGCGACCACTTCTTCGATTGGCGCCGGTGCATAGCCGGCCTGCCGTCCCTGTTCGACGGGACGCGCCTTCAGCACCGTCGATTCGGACGGAATACCGCCCATGTCGAAAATCTGCGACCAGCGGAAACTGAACCAGCCATTGCGGACAACCAGACACTTCCTGTTCGTCGCGAACTGCCGGGCAACGGCTTCCATGCCGAAAGTCCCGCTGCCGGGAACGATCACGGCCGACTTCGCGTTGTAGACTTTTTTCAGGGAACCGGAAATATCCCGCATGACGCCCTGAAAGCGTTGCGACATATGATTGATCGACCGGTCGGTGTAAACCACGGAATATTCGAGGAGCCCATCGGGGTCGACATGGGGAAGTAAACCTGGCACGTTCGCCTCCGGTAAAAGATGAAGAATAGAATCTGACGTAGATTCTAACGAAAGCAGCCTGTCACTGAAGCAAAAGCATATTTGCCCTGTTGCAGCGGTATCAAATCACAAATACTGCTCGCCGGGGGCATATTTTTGTTCGTTATATGGAGCACGCGCGAAGTTGCGCGCCCACGGAGATCGGACCGGCCTCGGCCAGGAAAGGCCGTTCGACATACATCGCCGAATCGCCGACAATCGGCGGGCAGTCACGGCAAGTCCGCGGCCCCCCGCTGCCTATCTACTCAACTTCGTCCCACTTCGGAGCGCCTTACGATGCCAACCGCCGAATCGAAAATAATCAGCATCACGATCCAGCGAAGCCTGAAGGACGTCTATGACTTCACGGCATGGCCCGCCTCGTTCGTGCGCTGGGCATCGGGTCTCGGCAAGCCCCTCGGCAACGAAGGAAACGTGTGGCACTTCGAAGGCGAGAATGGTCTCGCGAAGATCCGCTTCACCGAACCCAACGAGTACGGTGTACTCGATCATTATGTCGAACTTCCCGACGGCAGCGAGATTTACATACCCATGCGGATCATCGCAAACGGTACGGGAAGCGAAGTACAGTTCACGCTCTTCCGTGTACCCGGTATGAGTGACGACAAATTTGCCGCCGACGCGCAATGGGTCGTGCGTGACTTGAACAAACTTAAAGCACTGCTCGAAGCACAGTCATCCTGACCATATGCAATCGCGTCAGCCGGCGAATATGAAGCATTCGCCAGCCACGACCAGATAGACAACCATTGTTGGCAGAGGCGTGTGGCTCGAACGTTAATTCCAATCACCAGCCCCTATTGCCGCGTGAGCATCAGGTCCAAGTTCTGAACCGCGGCGCCGGACGCGCCCTTGCCGAGATTATCGAAAACAGCGGACAGCAGGACGTGCCCGTGTTCCATGTTGGGAAACACGCTTAAACGCATGTCGTTCGTACCGTTCAACGTTTGCGGGTCCAGGTGCTTCAAGGCGCACGATTCATGCAGCGGCAAGACCTGCACATGAGCCGCCTCGGCATAGTGACGCGCGAGGCATGCGTGCAACGTAGCGCCATCCACGTCGGGGGCAAGCAGCCGCAACGCCAGAGGTACTGTCAGCACGATGCCCTGACGGAACGCACCATACGCGGGGACGAAAATGGGACGCTGCGCGAGCCCGGCGTGCTGCTGAATCTCAGGCGTGTGCTTGTGCGCGAGTTCCAGGCCATACACCTGGTATGCGGGCGCGCCGGCGGCCCCCTGCCCCTCATGCTCTTCCACGCCGGCACGCCCACGTCCGGAGTAGCCGGACACCGCATGAATGCTGACCGGGTAGTTGCCGGGTATGAGCCCGGCCTGCAACAGAGGACGCAGCAAGCCGATCGCACCGGTCGGATAGCAGCCGGGATTAGTGACCCGACGTGCGTTCGCAATGCGCTCAGCCTGTCCCTGCGTCATTTCCGCAAAACCGTAGGTCCAGTCCGGCTGTGTGCGGTGCGCGGAACTGGCGTCGATAACCCTGACGGCGGGATTGACGATGGCCTGCACGGCCTCGCGCGCGGCGTCGTCGGGCAAACAGAGGATGGCGATATCGCAAGCGTTGATGGCTTCCGCGCGACGCCGCGGATCTTTGCGCTCCGCTTCGGCGAGCGTGAACAGTTCAAGGTCGGTCCGGTGGCGCAGCCGTTCGTGGATTTGCAGGCCGGTCGTGCCCTGGTCGCCGTCGATGAAAACAACAGGAGAGCTCATACGTGAAATACTCCGCTGGCTATAGGTTTTTATAGGCCGTTATAGGTCGTAACAGGCAAGAACAAGCCCCTATATTCCATGCACCGCTAGAATAGAGAAAGTTGAATTTCATAACGTGAATATTCAGCTTTTCTGAATTAGGACGAGAACATGCGAGAGATCAGCCTGGACCGCCTGCGCACTCTGGTCGCCATTACCGAGCGTGGCTCATTCGCCGATGCGGCGCGTGCATTGCACCTGGCGCCGCCAACGGTCAGCCTCCACATCGCCGAACTCGAAAACCGCATTGGGGCACCGCTTCTGTCGCGAAAGCGCGGACAGGTCAAGCCCTCGGCAATCGGCGAGGTGCTGGTGGAGCGCGCGCGTCGGCTGCTGGCCGATGCGGAACAGGCCTTGGACGATATTCAACGCCAGGTGCAGGGACTCGAAGGACGCGCGCGGCTCGGTGCGTCGACAGGCGCGATCGCGCATCTGCTGCCGCAAGCGCTTGAGGTGCTGCGTCAACACCATCCCGCCATCGACGTTCAGGTGGCCGTACTGACTTCGCAAGAAACGCTATCGCGACTGGCGGATGGAACGCTGGATGTCGGGCTGGTCGCCCTGCCTCAGCCCCCCGTGGCTGGACTCGTGATAAAGCCGTGGCGCCGCGACCCCGTAATGTCCTTCGTGCCGGCGCATTGGCGGTGTCCGGCCCGCGTCACACCCGAATGGCTCGCTGCCCAGCCGCTCATTCTCAATGACGCGACCACGCGCCTCTCGCGTCTGACGGCGGAATGGTTCGCGGCCGCCGGGCACCATCCGGCGCCGCGTATTCAGCTCAACTACAACGACGCGATCAAGAGTCTGGTCGCGGCGGGTTACGGCGCGGCACTACTGCCCCATGAGGCCACCACGCCGTTACCGGACAAGCGCATTGTCATGCGTCCGCTGCGCCCCGCGTTGTGGCGTCGGCTAGGCATCGCGCATCGCGCGGGGTACGTCGAGCGTTCCACGCAACACGTACTCGATGTGTTATGGGGTCTGCGAGTGGCGTAGGCGTTGTCGTATTTGTGTGCCACCCGCAGAAGCAAAAAGCCGTGGTCATCCAGGCCATGATTTGCGTCCGCAGTGTTCGCCGCGGACGCCATCGTGAATGCCGGCTCGGGTATCCGCAATGGCTCAGGTGTCGGGATGCGCCACGACAAAACTCTTGAACGCACCGTAAGTCGGCTGGATCGGCACCAGGTTGTTCGTCACGATGCCATACGTCTCGTCACCGCTCGTCAATTCGTAGTACATCACCGACTGCATCGCAACCGTCTTGCGGGCCGCATAAAACTCGCCGAGTTGCTGACTGACGTAGCTTGCCCGGAAAGTTTCGGTTTGCTCAGGATTGGCGTTCCATTCGGAGATCATGAACGGCACCCCATAGCGTGCTTTGCAATAGACCGGCAGATTGAAACCCGGACCGGCGCCGTCCGTGCCGACATTGAAGATATCGCCATACACCTGATAGCTGTGCCAGGTCGTGGTGTCCCAGCGCACCTGGGGGTAACCGCCCGAGCCATCCGGCTGCATACCGTCCCAGAGCATGTCGGAAGCGGCGATATCCGCCACGCAGAAGTTGATGCCGCACTTCGCGTGCGGCTGCACGGACTTGATACCGTCGATCATGCCGCGCATGACACCGCGCATGATCGGCCAGTTCGCATTGTTGAAGTCGCCACGGCCAGTGCCGGCCGTGGCCGGGTTCAGGATGATCGCCGGGTCGCGCGTCAGTTCATTGCCGCATTCGTACATCGTGACGCCATACGGCGCGAGCGCCGTGGCAATTGCCGCGGCCCCTGCGAATGAAGCCTGATAGGCCGCCGCTTCACTCGTGTACAGAACATTGTTGACGTCGCGCAGCCCGTAATTGACGAGGGTAAAAAGCGTCAGCCCGGCGGCCTGGAAAGCGCTAGCCATGGCGATCACGGGGTTCAACTGGGCCGGCGTGTTGACGCAACCGATGCGATACGTCGTACACCCGAGCGAGCGCAATGCGCTGACGACCTGCGCGGGCGAGAACGGATAATCGTAGTGTCCGTTCACGCCGTAGAACGCACCCGGCGTTGCCGTCGCGGCGATACGCGGGTCCGCGCACGGCAGCCAGTTGCCGTTGCAGGTCAGAACATAGAACTGCCCGCCCGTTCCGCGCTGGAAAATCAGGCCGCCGTACCACAACAGCAGGCTGACGTTGTAGGAGTACGGGTCCTGGATCTTGTTCCTGTAGATATAGCCGTTCGAAACGGTCCAGACGTTGTTGGACTTGTCGATGATGTAAGACGCCGACGGAATGACCGTGCCGTCCACCGACGTGCCCCCGAGGCGCGGATCGAGAGAGGCCACCCACCCCGACCCCGTCCACTGATAGAAAGCCCCGCTCGTGTTTTCCTGGTAGACGCTGCCGCTATACCACAGCAGCGTAGTGACGTTGTACGAGCCGGCATCCTTGGTTCCGTTCCTGTAGATATACCCGCTGGAGAGCGTCCACACATTGCCGCCGGAGTCGACAATGGACGCCGCTGGCGGCGTTGTCGTACCGTTGATCGAGGGAGAAAGGCTAGCCGCTGCCCCGGCCTTTGTCTGGACCTTGGCCGCACTGGTGCTGTCGCCAGGCTCGGGGGCGTCGTCGCCCCCACCGCCACACGCCACCAGTACATAGCTGCTTGCAGCCGCCGTCAGGCAGCCGAGGAATTGTCGTCGATTGATCACAGAAATAATCCGCAGCCGGGAGACCCGGCAAAATTCAGTAGGTACGCGCTCGGGTCACACGAATCACACGTGCGACCGAATGCAAATGAACCTTTTAATTCGGCATACTGATCAACCGGGTACGGCACGATCTGGCGGCGACGCCCAGACGTTTATCAAGGCGCCGCGTGTTCTATCGATCTGCTTGTCGGAAGGATTTCGATTACCGGAGCGACGCTCACCTGGTCTGCGTTGGCGCAGCAAGCGAGCGACTTTGCCCAAATTCGCCAAAAGGAATAAGCGATGGTGACTCAGTAGTAATTACCTCTTTCTCTGCCCCTTTCCAGGTAAGACATTCCTGGATGTCGGCAACGAATGGACGAGAGATTAGAGGCCGGTAAGAAATAGGCTTATTTTTCTGACGAATAGACAGGCAGAGGTTACTTTTTCCGCGCCTTCTGTGTCTGACGCGACGAACGTCTAAAGAGCGATGGACGTCAGGCATGTTTTCGCGCGAAGGCGCTGCCTACGGGGCGGCTATGGCGTTGCTCGTTCCTGGCTTTGGGATGAATTCGGGCGTGGCTTTTGGGGACGCGATCACGGCGATAAAGATTACGCTGGGCGTGATCGTCGGTTTTGGAATGGTTTGGGTGAGGGGAAAGCGGGTGTGGCGGGTTGGTCGGGAGCGGCATTTCGCAGTTCGACATCAGGACCGGCTTCGGCCGTGAAGCGACACTCACGCGTTCCGCTCGAATGTTCGCTTCCGGAAATATTGCCTCGCCCTATAGCTCCAGGCGCTCGACGCAGAAGGGTCCATCGGAGCCGAATGCAAACTCGGCGAACCGCTCGCCAATGCGTCGATGCGCGCGGCCATCCGGGTGGAGTTGGTCGGGAAGCGGCAGATCGACGAAATCCTGTGGGCCGTACAGGTCTAGTCCATCGAGATAGTGCAGGTGCGGATCGTCCGCGGCTCGCTGCTGCACAATGCGCCGTAATTCTCCCCGGATGACGGTCAACGTCAGCTTGCCAGCCTTACGCTCGGCAAGGTCGCCTGTCGCGCGAAACGATACCTTTCCTGCCGCCAGCGCACTTTGGTCGAATGCGCCGGGGCCAGGCGTGTCCTCGTGAATAGGGCAGTAGAGGGGCGAAATGACGAGTAGCGGCGTGGTCGGATGGCCCTCGCGGATTGTGTCGAGAAAGCCATGAACCGCTGGCGTAAAGGCACGCAAACGCATCAAATCCGTGTTGACGAGGTTGATGCCGATTTTCACGCTAACCAGGTTGGCCGGGGTGCCTCGCATCGCCCGAGCCGTGAAGGGGTCGAGTAAAGCGCCGCCGCCGAAGCCGAGATTAATGAGCTCCACGCCACCACGCGAGGCGGCGAGCGCAGGCCAGATCGCGGTGGGGCTGTCGCCATTGGAACCCTGGCTGATGGAGCTGCCGTGGTGCAGCCAGACCTTTCGACCGTGATCCGCATCAAGGCCGATGCGGGCGTCGGTACGCAACGCAACGAGCTCCGTGGTTTCGTTGTGCGGCAGCCATATCTCGACTTGCTTGTCGTGGCCCGGCAGACCGGTGAAGCGGACGGTGCCGACGGGACCTGGCTGTTTCGAAGCCGTACCGGCGGCCATGTCGATCGTGATGACGTCTCCGCCGACTGCGCTGCCCTGGCGGACCAGTTGACCATCGACGAGCAGGTCATACACGCCGACCGGCCTGGGCGGGACGCCGGCATAGATGTACCGCGTCGGGAGCACATCGATTTCAATAACCGTCGCCTGGGTGCGGAACACCAGTCGCACGCCCGACGGCTGCGACTCTGCCATCGCCAGTTGAGGATCTGTACACTGAGCGCGAGCCCGAGCGGACAGGCGGTGCAGTATGAGTCCGCGGCTGGTTTGTTCCAATTCGGCGCCGCCGCGCAACAGTTCCGGGGTAATGGGTGTAGCGACCCAAAGCGGCCGGTCGTTTGTCATCTATGATCGATCCCAACTTGAGAGCAGCGATCTTAGCAAACCGTGCGTGGCTGCCGACCCGGGCTTGAGTCAGTAATGGTCTTTCGGTGTAGCCGATCGAATGCCGGGGTCCGGCCAAAAGGTGCATCCATTCCTTATGCCGCGACCAAGGCAGCACTCAACCACGTGACCCGCCTGCGTGCCCTTTCGCTCGCCCCGGATATCCGTGTGAATGCTGTTGCACCTGGCCTCGTGGATACGCCTCTTACACCCGAACCGATGAATAGCACGAACAAAACAATCAGCAACGGTGTTGTCACCTCATACTTCTTCTCTTCATCCAGCGCATGAACTCATCGAGCTCTTCCTGATAGACATCGTTTAGAACTTTCCCGGCCATCCCGCCATACCTCCCCTCCGCCCCATCAGTTACCCCGAACATTTCCCCCACAAACATAAATGCGAGGTAGCCACGTCCCTATAATCATATTTCGTTGCTCGATGTACTCCGGCGTTTCAGTTCGAATCGCCACGGTTGGGTTGGTCTCCGTGAAAACGGGCCGAACCTGCCGCGTGCGGCAACGCTCCTTTTAGCGCCACGTTCCTTCAACGCGCCCTTCTTTAACGCTCTCTTCTTCGGCGAAATACCCACCAGCCAGCGAGGCCGGTAAAGCCCGCGACCAGCAGCACCATCACCCAGAAGCCATTCTTGTTCTCGGCGAGCGGAACGCCACCGACGTTCATACCGAAGAAGCCCGCGACGATATTGATCGGCATCGCCAGCACCGTGACGAGCGTCAGCGTGAACAGCGTGCGGTTGTTCTGCGCGTCGAGACGCGAGGTGATTTCCTCCTGCAGCAGCCTGACCCGCTCGATTAAACCTGCCACATCCGAGAGAACGACCGAAAACTCTTCCGTCGATTCGCGCAGGTCCTGCACGTCTTCCGGATGAAGCCAGCGCGGCGGCCTTGCCAACAGACGGAAAATCGCACCGGGCTCCGGTGCGAGCATGCGTTGCAAACGCGTCAGCGTGCGGCGCATCGCGCCGAGGTCGAGCCGATTTTGCGTCGGACGTTGCAACAGGAAGCGATCTTCGATCCGATCGACGTCGGCACTGGTACGCCGGACGATCTGCACGAGCAGGTCGGCCTGGTCGCGCATCAGATGCACCAGCAACTCCACGGCCGATCTGAATATCTCGCCGTCGCGCACGGACGCGCGCAAGCGGTCGATCGAACGCAGCGGCTTGAGGCGAGCCGTGACGATGATGCGCTTATGCACGTAGATCCAGAGGGTCGCGATTTCAGATGGAATGAATTCGAGGTTGAATATGACGTCGTTCACGACCGCGCGCAATGCGCCGTCCGCATGTTCGATCCGCGTTGAATGCGAGCCTTCGCGCAATGCGTCGAAGAACGTTTCCGGCAAATCGAGTTGTGACCTCATCCAGCGTTCGCTTGCGCTGTGCGCGAGATTGAAATGCAGCCACAGGAATTCGTCGCTTCCCTCTCCCTCTTTCACGGCCGTGTCCGCTTTATGCTCGCGACACCATGCGATGACTTCGTCCGCGTCGAGCGGCTGGCCAGCATGCGTTGGCGTAAAGCGGAACCCGCAGACCATGCCGGTCAGGTCTGCGCCGTAGGTTTGTAATAGCAGATCAGATTTCATAGGTCACTCAGCGCCGGCTTTCCGGGAGGAATACGTGAGCATAGCGTGACCAATTGAAAGAAGGTTGACGCCCGCGCTTCTGGCGTCGTATTGCCGGATCGCGATGGCTGGATTGTCACCAAGAAGTCATAGGATTGCGCTAGATCGCGATTTGTCGGCACAGCGGGCTGGGCAGCACTGAAGACTGCGCGACGGGGGATTGTGGAGAACGCGGGCGGCATGACGCCCGGGTCCGTTCGAACGCTGCGGCTTCGGGATCCGGCGGCGTATCCCTGACGCCGTAAACGGCCGGACCCCGGCACTCAGAGTGAGAAGCCGG
>NZ_JAAGPQ010000100.1:0-25761 GCF_017104985.1 Paraburkholderia sp. Ac-20342
GGTCTCGCCGCCGCCGTGCTTGACCGTGGCGGTGTCGAGCGCGTCGGCGAGCAGCTGGGCCCAGTAGTCGCTGCGCGCGCCGCCGCCGAGCAGCGACAGCACCTTCGCCTCGGTGCCGGCCGCGCGCAGCGCGTCGAGGCCGTCGGTCAGCGCGAGCGTCACGCCTTCGAGCACCGCATAGCCGAGCAGCGCGCGGTCGGTCGCGTGGGTCATGCCGAAGAACACGCCTTGCGCGTAGGGGTCGTTATGTGGCGTGCGCTCGCCCGACAGATACGGCAGGAACAGTGGCGCGGTGGCGAGCGCCTCGGCGGGCAGCGCCTCGATTTCGGCGAGCAGCGTCGGTTCGTCGGTCGAGGTGAGCTTGCAGACCCAGCGCAGACAGCTCGCCGCCGACAGCACCACGCTCATCTGATGCCAGCGGTCCGGAATCGCGTGGCAGAACGCATGCACGGCGGACGCCGGATTCGGCCGGAAGCTGTCGCCGACCACGCACAGCACGCCCGAGGTGCCGAGCGAGACGAAGCCGTCGCCCGGTTGCGTCGCGCCGATGCCGATCGCGCTCGTCGCGTTGTCGCCGCCGCCGGCCGCGACGATCACGCCCTCGTTTGGGGCGTCGCTCAGGCCGAATTCGCGTGCCACTTCGGGCCGCAGCGTGCCCGACGGCGCGCTGCCTTCGGCGAGGCCCGGCATCTGCGCGCGCGTCATGTTGCAGGCCGCGAGCAGCGAGTCGGACCAGTCGCGCTTCGCGACATCGAGCCACAAGGTGCCGGCCGCATCCGATGGATCGGACACCTTGCCGCCCGTCAGTTGCAGACGCAGGTAATCCTTCGGCAGCAGCACGCAGGCGGTTTTAGCGAAGATTTCGGGCTCGTGGCGCGCGACCCACAGCAGCTTCGGCGCGGTGAAACCGGGCATCGCGAGATTGCCCGCGACGCTGTGCAACTCGGGCGCGCGCTCGGTCAGTTCCGCGCATTCCTTGTCGCTGCGCATGTCGTTCCAGAGAATCGCGGGACGCAGCACGTTGTCCTGCGCATCGAGCAGCACCGCGCCGTGCATCTGGCCCGACAGGCCGATGCCGCGAATCTGCGCGAATTCGTCGGGATGGCGCGCGCGCAATGCCCCGAGCGCCGCGCGCGTGCCGGCCCACCAGTCCGCGGGATTCTGCTCGGCCCAGCGCTGATGCGGACGCGAAACCGTAAACGGGGAGCCTGCGGTGCCGATCACGCGTCCATCGGACGCAAGCAGCAGAACTTTCACTTCGGACGTGCCGAGATCGATGCCGAGGTACATGGGCGCGAAACCTGAGTCGTTGGGGATGCGCTACTTTAGCCGCACATCGCGCGCGCTGTCATGGGCATTAAGCCTGGCAGCGCGTGCGTCGGGGTCGGCGCGGAAGCGTGTGCGCGGCCTCGTGCGGGCCGCGCTGCGCTCATGCAGCATTCAGGCCACTTTCATGCCGCGCCGCGTTTCGCGAGCCACGCGTCGACCCGCGCGAGCGCACCCGCGAGCGCCGCTTCGAGTTCGGGCGTCTGCGCCATGCGGCCCCACAGCAGCCGGTCGGCGGCGAATGCGCGTAGCGGATCGGCGGCCGTGAAGAAGCCGTGCGCGACGCTCTCGTCCATCACGCCGTCCTGATACGCGTAGGGCAGCTTGCCCGTGTGCCAGCGTTCGAGAAAGCGGAAGAACAGCGCGGGCAGCACCGCGGTCGCGGCCGGCGTGACGCCGCGCGCGAAGCACCCGGCGAGCGTCGGCGCGATGAAGCCGGGCAGCTTCGAGAAACCGTCGGCGGCAACGCGCTGGTTCGTGTCGAGAATGTGCGGATTGCTGAAGCGTTCGAGCACGACGTCGCGATAACGCGCGAGATCGAGCGGACTCGGCGTGAGACACGGAATCACGTCCTCGGTCACGTAGTCGTAGGCGAACTGGTGAATGTCGGCGTCGAGCGTGCCTTCATGGATGTAGTTCAGGCCGACCAGCGTGCCCGCCCACGCAATGCAGCTATGCGGCGCGTTGAGAATGCGGATCTTCGCTTCCTCGTACGGCAGCACCGAATCGACGAGTTCCGCGCCGACCTTCTCCCAGGCGGGCCGCCCCGCGATGAAGCGGTCCTCGATCACCCACTGGATAAACGCCTCGCCCATCACGGGGCTTGCGTCGTCGACGCCGGTCGCGGCCAGCACGCGTTCGCGCACGTCGGGTGTTGGGCGCGGCGTGATGCGATCGACCATCGAGCACGGGCACGAGGTGTGGCCGTCGAACCATTGCGCGAGTTCGGTCGCGCCGCGCCGTGCGAGAAACTCGCTCATGCCTGCATGAAAGCGCTCGCCGTTGCTGCGCAGGTTGTCGCAGGTTTGCAGCGTGACGGGGCCCGCGCCGCGCTTCATGCGCGCGTCGAGAATCGCCGCGAGCGCGCCGTAGATCGTCGTGTGGCCGCCCGCGAGGTCGGCGGCGAGATCGGGGTTCGCGGTGTCGAGCCGGTCGTGTTCGTCGAGGTAATAGCCGCCTTCGGTCACGGTGAACGCGATGATCCTGCAGGCCGGATCGGCACCGGCTTCGATGAGCCCGCCGAGGCTTTCGCTCCACGGCAGCACGCGCTCGATCGAGCGGATCGTCTCGTAGGCGCGCTCGCCGTGCGGCGTGACGGTTTCGAGCGTATAGACGCCGTTCTGCGCGGCGAGCGCGTCGAGCACCGCGTTCATGTCGCCGCGAATATTGCCGACCGCGAGCGACCAGCGCGGCTCGTCCGGTAGCCTGGCTTCGTTGAGCCGATGCAGATACCACGCCTGATGCGCGCGATGAAACGATCCCGCGCCGATGTGCAGGATCACGTGTGCGGCCGCGCCGCTGCCTTGCCCGCTGTTCATGTATGTCTCCGGTTCCATGCAAGATGGATGCTCGACGCCTTGTCCGCGGCGCTCGGTGCGCGCGTTTCGTGCATAGGGAGCATTTGCTCTATGTGTGAGCGAATGATCGTACCGGGCGAAACGAAAGTCAAGGCGAGGGCGACGGGTTTTCGTGGCGCAGCGCGGCATGGCATGCCGTGCGTTCGTTCATGACCGCATCGCCGGCTGGAAAAAACCGCTGCGCCATCGCTATTGCATTGCATCAAATTTGACTTTTTGGGCCTCGGGGCTAACCCGAATGCAAAAAAGTATCGGTCTGCGGTTTCTTTTCAAGTGGTCGCCCGTGCGTTTGGCGGGTACTTTTCGCTATACAAGATCAAGATCGGCGGTGCCTCGAATGGGCCGCTCTCATGGAGGCAGACAGTGCAACCTGATCTAGAGGTCGTGGCCGTCCGTCGCGACGAATCGTTCAAGGCGTGGTCGCATGGCTATCCGTATCGCACGGTGCGCTGGCACTTTCACCCCGAATACGAGATTCATCTGATCGTCGAGACGACCGGCAAGATGTTCGTCGGCGATCACATCAGCAGCTTCGCGCCGGGCAATCTCGTGCTGATGGGCCCGAACCTGCCGCACAACTGGGTCAGCGACGTGCCCGAGGGCGAGAGCGTCGCGCAGCGCAATCTGGTCGTGCAGTTCGGCCAGGAATTCGTGTCGAACTGTCTCGAGAGCTTTCCGGAGTGGCGCCAGGTCGAGGCGCTGCTTGCCGAGGCGCGCCGCGGCCTGTCGTACGGCCCGCAGACCTCGGCGCAGATCAAGCCGCTCTTTCTCGAACTGCTCGCCGCGCGCGGCCTGCGCCGGCTCGTGCTGTTCATGTCGATGCTCGAGATCCTGATGAACGCGCAGGACCGCGAGACGCTCGCGAGCCCTGCTTATCAGGCCGATCCGACCAGCTTCGCGGCGACCCGTATCAACCATGTGCTCGCGTATATCGGCAAGAACCTCGCGAACGAGTTACGCGAATCGGAACTCGCGCAGCTCGCGGGCCAGAGCGTCAGCGCGTTTTCGCGCTATTTCCGCCGCCATACCGGGCTGCCGTTCGTGCAGTACGTGAACCGCATGCGCATCAATCTCGCGTGCCAGTTATTGACCGACGACGAACTGAGCGTGACCGACATCTGCTTCAAGGCGGGCTTCAATAATCTGTCGAATTTCAACCGGCAGTTTCTCGCGGTGAAGGGCATGGCGCCGTCGACGTTTCGCCGCTATCAGCAACTGAACGACGCGAGCCGCGATGCCTCCGAGGAAGCGGCCGCGTGCGGCCGGGGTATCGACAACGCGCCGGCGATCGTGCTTGCGCCGGGCCTGCCGAAAAACGGCACCGCGTATCCGCTCACCTAGTCAATTTATCTAGTCCGTTTATGTAGTCCGCTGTTTTAGTCCACCTGTTTTTCAACACGCGTCGCGCTGTGCGAACCCACAGCGCGCAGGACGTGCTCACTTCAAAAAAATGGAGACAACCATGAAGCAAGCTGCTTTTCAGTCGAAATCCCAGTCGAAATCGTTGCCGTCGTCGATGACCTTTGCACGCCGCGTCGCGGCGCTCGCAGTCGGCCTCTCGCTCGTTGCGATGTCGGCCGCGCAGACCGCGCAGGCCGCGCCGCTCAAGATCGGCATGACGTTCCAGGAACTGAATAACCCGTACTTCGTGACGATGCAGAAGGCACTGAACGATGCGGCCGCGTCGATCGGCGCGACCGTGGTCGTGACCGACGCGCATCACGACGTGAGCAAGCAGGTCAGCGACGTCGAGGACATGCTGCAGAAGAAGATCGACATCCTGCTCGTCAATCCGACCGACTCGACCGGCATCCAGTCGGCCGTGACCTCGGCGAAGAAAGCGGGCGTCGTGGTTGTCGCGGTCGATGCCAATGCGAACGGTCCGGTCGATTCGTTCGTCGGCTCGAAGAACTACGACGCGGGCCTGATGGCGTGCGATTACCTCGCGAAGTCGATCGGCGGCAGCGGCGAAGTGGCGATTCTCGACGGCATTCCCGTCGTGCCGATTCTCGAACGCGTGCGCGGCTGCAAGGCGGCACTCGCGAAGTCGCCCGGCGTGAAGCTCGTCGATACGCAGAACGGCAAGCAGGAACGCGCGACCGCGTTGACCGTGACCGAGAACATGATTCAGGCGCATCCGAATCTGAAGGGCGTGTTCAGCGTCAACGACGGCGGCGCGATGGGCTCGCTCTCGGCGATCGAATCGTCGGGCAAGGACATCAAGCTGACCAGCGTCGATGGCGCGCCCGAAGCGATTGCCGCGATCCAGAAGCCGAATTCGAAATTCGTCGCGACGTCCGCGCAATTCCCGGCCGATCAGGTGCGCATCGCGCTCGGCATCGCGCTCGCGAGAAAGTGGGGCGCCAATGTGCCGAAGACGATTCCGGTCGACGTGAAGCTGATCGACAAGAGCAACGCGAAGGGTTTCAGCTGGTAATTCAGCTGGTAATGCAGGCCGCAGCCGCCGCGCGCGAGCATCATGCGCGGCGGCGCGCGGCAGAGGAACACGCGATGGACACGATTCTCAAGCTCGACAACATCAGCAAAAGCTTTCCTGGCGTGAAGGCGCTGCAAGGCATTCACCTCGAGATCGCGCGCGGCGAGATTCATGCGCTGCTCGGCGAGAACGGCGCGGGCAAATCGACGCTGATGAAAATTCTGTGCGGCATTTATCAGCCCGACGAAGGCACGATCACGATCGACGGCACGGCGCGCCACTTCGCGAACTATCACGACGCGGTGGCCACCGGTGTCGGTATCGTGTTTCAGGAGTTCAGCCTGATTCCGTATCTGAATGCGGTCGAGAACATCTTTCTCGGCCGCGAAATGCGGACCCGCTTCGGCATGCTCGAACGCGGCAGGATGCGCCGCGCGGCCGCGCAGATTTTCGCGCGGCTCGGCGTCGCGATCGATCTGTCGGTGCCGATTCGCGAACTGTCGGTCGCGCAGCAGCAGTTCGTCGAAATCGGCAAGGCCCTGTCGCTCGAGGCGCGCATCCTGATTCTCGACGAACCGACCGCGACGCTGACACCCGCCGAAGCCGCGCATCTGTTCACGATCATGCGCGAACTGAAGCAGCAGGGCGTGGCGATGATCTTCATCTCGCACCACCTCGAAGAGATTTTCGAAGTGTGCGACCGCATCACGGTGCTGCGCGACGGCCAGTACGTCGGCATGACCGAGGTCGCGCAATCGGACGTGAGCCGTCTCGTGCAGATGATGGTGGGGCGCCGCATCGAGAGCAGCTTTCCACCGAAGCCGCCGCCGCGCGCCGATGCGAAGATCGTGCTCGACGTCGTGCGCCTGCAGTTGCTGAAAGACAGCCCGGTGCTGAGTTTCTCGCTGCGCGAGGGCGAGATACTCGGCTTCGCGGGACTGGTCGGCTCGGGGCGCACCGAGACCGCGCTCGCGGTGATCGGCGCGGACCCGGCCTACGTGAAGGAGATTCGCGTGAACGGCGCGGCCGCGAAGCTCGCCGATCCGGCCGATGCGTTGCGCGCGGGTGTCGGCATCCTGCCCGAAAGCCGCAAGACCGAAGGGCTCATCACCGACTTCTCGATCAGGCAGAACATCTCGATCAACAACCTCGGCAAGTACCGCTCGCTGCGTTTCTTTATCGACCAGCGCAGCGAGGCGCGCGCGACCGCCGACATCATGAAGCGCGTCGGCGTGAAGGCGCCGACCATGCACACCGAAGTCGCGACGCTCTCGGGCGGCAATCAGCAGAAGGTCGTGATCGCGCGCTGGCTCAATCACCACACCAACATCCTGATCTTCGACGAACCGACGCGCGGCATCGACGTCGGCGCAAAGGCCGAAATCTATCTGCTGATGCGCGAACTGACCGCGCGCGGCTACTCGATCATCATGATCTCGTCCGAACTGCCGGAGATCGTCGGCATGTGCGACCGCGTCGCCGTGTTCCGGCAGGGGCGCATCGAAGCCATGCTCGAAGGCGATTCGATCGACTCGAATGCCGTGATGACCTACGCGACCGCCGGTTCGCTTGGAGCTGCTCATGAACACGCCTAATCCTTCTTCTTCGCCCGAGACCTCGACCGTTGCGGGCAATACGCCGGGCGCACCCGCGCGCTTCAGCTGGGCCGCGCTGAAACGCTCGACGCTGTTCTATCCGTTCGTCGGCCTGCTGGTGGTCTGCATCGTCATGGTGTTCGCGAGCGACAGCTTCCTCTCCGCCGCGAACATCGAGAACGTGCTGCGCCAGGTGTCGATTAACGCGATCATCGCGGTCGGCATGACCTGCGTGATCCTGACGGGCGGCATCGATCTGTCGGTCGGCTCGGTGATGGCGCTCTCCGGCACGCTCGCGGCCGGTCTTATGGTGGCCGGCATGAACGCGGTGGCCGCGCTCGTGGTGGGTCTCGCCGTCGGTCTCGGCTTCGGCGCGGCCAACGGCTTCTTCGTCGCGTTCGCAGGCATGCCGCCGATCATCGTCACGCTCGCGACGATGGGTATCGCGCGCGGCCTCGCGTTGATCTACACGGGCGGCTATCCGATCGACGGCCTGCCCGACTGGGTCAGCTTCTTCGGCAGCGGCAAGGTTCTCGGCATCCAGGCACCGGTCGTCATCATGGCCGTGATCTACGTGATCGCATGGGTGCTGCTCGAACGCATGCCGTTCGGCCGCTACGTCTATGCGATCGGCGGCAACGAGCAGGCGACGCGGCTCTCGGGCGTGCGCGTCGCGCGCGTCAAGCTGTTCGTCTACACGATCGCCGGCCTGACGTCGGCGTTCGCCTCGATCGTGCTGACCGCGCGTTTGATGAGCGGCCAGCCGAACGCGGGCGTCGGCTTCGAACTCGACGCGATCGCCGCCGTCGTGATGGGCGGCACGTCGATCTCGGGCGGACGCGGCTCGATTATCGGCACGCTGATCGGCGCGCTTTTACTCGGCGTCCTGAACAACGGCCTGAACATGGTCGGCGTGAATCCGTACGTACAGAACGTGATCAAGGGCGGAATCATTCTGCTCGCGATCTATATCAGCCGCGACCGCAGAAAGTAACGCTTCCTTTTCCCCACTTTTTCGCAGGACCATGCAATGACGACTCAATCCGACAAGCCGAACATGACCGCCATCGTCTGTCATGCACCGAAAGACTATCGCGTCGAACAGGTACGGAAGCCGCGTGCTGGCGCGCACGAACTCGTGATTCGCATCGCCGCGTGCGGCATCTGCGCGAGCGACTGCAAGTGCCACTCGGGCGCGAAGATGTTCTGGGGCGGCCCGAGCCCGTGGGTCAAGGCGCCGGTGATTCCGGGCCACGAATTCTTCGGCTATGTCGAAGAACTCGGCGAAGGCGCGGCCGAGCATTTTGGTGTGCAAAAGGGCGAGCGCGTGATCGCCGAGCAGATCGTGCCGTGCGGCAAGTGCCGCTATTGCAAATCCGGCCAGTACTGGATGTGCGAAGTGCACAACATCTTCGGCTTTCAGCGCGAGGTCGCGGACGGCGGCATGGCCGAGTACATGCGTATTCCGCCGACCGCGATCGTCCACAAGATTCCCGACGGCATCTCGCTCGAAGACGCCGCGATCATCGAGCCGCTGGCCTGCGCGATTCACACGGTCAATCGCGGCGACGTGCAGCTCGACGACGTGGTCGTGATCGCGGGCGCGGGGCCGCTCGGTTTGATGATGACCCAGGTCGCGCATTTGAAGACGCCGAAAAAGCTCGTCGTGATCGATCTCGTCGAAGAGCGGCTGGCGTTGGCGCGCGAATACGGCGCGGACGTGACGATCAATCCGAAGAAAGACGACGCGCTTGCGATCATCCATTCGCTCACTGACGGATACGGCTGCGACGTCTATATTGAAACGACCGGCGCGCCGATCGGCGTGAATCAGGGCATGGACCTGATCCGCAAGCTTGGGCGTTTCGTCGAATTTTCGGTGTTCGGTGCCGACACGACACTCGACTGGTCGGTGATCGGCGATCGCAAGGAGCTCGACGTGCGCGGCGCGCATCTCGGGCCGTACTGCTATCCGATCGCGATCGATCTGCTCGCGCGCGGGCTCGTGACGTCGAAGGGCATCGTCACGCATGGCTTCTCGCTCGAAGAATGGGACGAGGCGATCAAGATCGCGAACTCGCTCGATTCGATCAAGGTGCTGCTGAAGCCGCGCGCCTGAGCGTGGCGCGCGGCCCATCAACGGAGACTCTATGAACTACGTCATCGGCGTCGATATCGGCACGCAGAGCACGAAGGCGCTGCTCGTCGACGAGCACGGCGCGATCGTCGCGCAGCATGCGTCGGGCTATCAGCCCGACACGCCGAAACCGTTGTGGGCCGAGCAGTGGCCCGCGGTGTGGCTGAAGGCGGTGGTCGAATGCGTGGCCGCCTGCGTGAGCGAGGCGAAGGCGGCCGGCGTCGCCGCGAGTTCGATCAAGGCGCTGTGCGTGAGCAGCCTGTACGGCGGCTCGGGCATTCCCGTCGACAGCGACATGCGGCCGCTTGCGCCCTGCCTGATCTGGATGGACCGGCGCGCGACCGCACAGGTCGACTGGGTGCGCGAGAACGTCGATCTCGACCGGCTCTACACGATCACCGGCAATGGCGTGGATAGCTACTACGGCTACACGAAGATGCTGTGGCTGCGCGAAAACGAGCCGGACGTATGGGCGCATACGCGCTATTTCCTGCCGCCGAATGCTTACGTGATTTATCTGCTGACCGGCGAGGTCGCGGTCGATCACAGTTCGGCCGGCAATATCGGCGGCGTCTACGACATGGCGCGGCGCGACTGGTCGGACGAAGCGCTCGACATGCTCGGCATTCCCGCGACGATGATGCCGGATCGCCTCGTCGAATCGTCGGACGTGGTGGGCGGACTGCTGTCCCAATGGACCGCGCAGCTCGGGCTCGAAGCGGGCACGCCGATCGTCGCGGGCGGCGTGGATGCGGCCATGGCGACGTTCGCCGCCGGCGTCACGCGCGCGGGGCAGCACGTCGCGATGATCGGCACGAGCATGTGCTGGGGCTATATCAACCAGCAGGTCGACGCGCGGCACGGATTGGTCAGCATGCCGCATGTTTTCAACGGCCAGCAGGATCTCTATGTATTCGGCGGCGCGATCACGGCGGGTGCGTCGGTCGCGTGGTATCGCGAGCAGTTCTGTCATGCGGAGATCGAGGCCGCGCGCGCGACGCCGCATGGCGATCCGCACCGGCTGCTCGAAGAAGCCGCCGCGCAGGTGCCGGCCGGCGCCGACGGCGTGCTGTTCCTGCCGTATCTGATGGGCGAGCGCAGCCCGGTGTGGGATGCGAAAGCGAGCGGCGCGTTCGTCGGACTGTCGCTCTTTCATACGCGCGCGCATCTGTATCGCGCGGTGCTCGAAGGCGTGTCGTTCGCGCTGAAGCACAACATCGAGGCGGGACGCAAAGGCGCGCAATCGCTCGACGACAAACTGATCGTGGTCGGCGGCGCCGCGCATTCGGACCTGTGGATGCAGATCATCGCCGACATCACCGGCTATCCGGTCTACACGATCGAGCAGGACGTCGAAGCCGCGATGGGCGCCGCGCGGCTCGCGGCGGTCGGCGTGGGCCTCGTGTCGCGCGAAGCGGCGCAGGGCGGCTGGGTCACGCTGATCGAGCGCGCGCAGCCCGACGCGCGGCGCATGGCGTTATATCAGCAGCGCTTCGGCGTGTACGTAGACCTCTATCCGGTCTTGAAGCCGGTCATGCATCGCTTGCAATCATCATGAACGCTACTTTCGATTTTTCCGGCCGCTCGATTCTCGTGACGGGCGCATCGAGCGGCATCGGCCGCGCCACGGTCGAAGCCTTGTGCGCGAGCGGCGCGTCGGTTGTCGCGGCGGCGCGCAACGTCGGCGAACTCGCGCGGCTTGCCGAGGAAACCGGTTGCGAGCCTCTCGCGCTCGACGTCGGCGACGAAGCCGCGATCGAGGACGCCTTCGCCTCGCTCGAACCGTTCGACGGTCTTGTGAATTGCGCGGGCATCGCGTTGCTCGAACGCGCGGTGGATACTACGGCCGCGAGCTTCGATCGCGTGATGGCCGTTAATACGCGCGGTGCGGTGCTGGTCGCGAAGCACGTCGCGCGCGCGATGCTCGCGGCGCAGCGCGCGGGCAGCATCGTCAACGTATCGAGCCAGGCTGCGCTCGTCGCGCTTGAGGATCATCTGAGCTATTCGGCCTCGAAGGCCGCACTCGATGCGGCGACGCGCGCGCTGTGCGTCGAGCTGGGGCCGAGCGGGATTCGCGTGAACAGCGTGAACCCCACGGTCACGCTGACGCCGATGGCGGTGCTGGCCTGGAGCGATCCCGCCAAACGCGATCCGGCCTTGCAGGCGATCCCGCTGCGGCGCTTTGCCGAATCCGCCGAAGTCGCCGCGCCGATCCTGTTTCTGTTGAGCGAGGCGGCGTCGATGATCAGCGGCGTATGCCTGCCGATCGACGGCGGCTATACGGCGCGGTGAAGGCTGCGCGCAGGGCTTGCCGGAGCCGCCGGAACGAGCGGTCGGGTTAGAGCATCGTGCGCACGTGCCACAGTTCAGGGAACAGCACGACGTCGAGCATCTTGCGCAGATACGACGCGCCGCTCGTGCCGCCCGTGCCCTGCTTGAAGCCGATGATGCGCTCGACCGTCGTGACGTGCCGGAAGCGCCACTGACGGAACGCGTCTTCGAGATCGACGAGTTCTTCGGCCATCTCGTACAGATCCCAATGCTCGGACGGATTGCGATAGACCTCGAACCATGCGGCCTCGACCGAGGCATCGTGCACGGTGGGCTGGGTCCAGTCGCGTTCGAGCCGCGCGGGCGAGATCGCGAAGCCGCGGCGCGCGAGCAGCCGCACGACTTCGTCGTAGAACGACGGCGTTTCGAGCGCGGCCTTCACCTCGGCGTGGATGTCGGGGCGATGCGCGTGCGGCTTCAGCATCTGCTCGTTCTTGTTGCCGAGCAGGAATTCGATCTGCCGGTACTGGTACGACTGGAAGCCCGACGAGCTGCCGAGATAAGGGCGCATGGCCGTGTACTCGGACGGCGTCATCGTCGCGAGAACGTTCCAGGCCTGCACGAGCTGCTCCATGATCCGCGACACGCGCGCGAGCATCTTGAAGGCGGGCGGCAATTCGTCGCGATGCACGGCCTTCAATGCCGCGCGCAGTTCGTAGAGCGCGAGCTTCATCCACAGTTCGCTGGTCTGGTGCTGGATGATGAACAGCATCTCGTTGTGATCCGGCGACAACGGATGCTGCGCGTCGAGCACCTTGCCGAGCGACAGATAGTCGCCGTAGCTCATCGATTCCGAGAAATCGAACTGCGCGTCGTGCCAGCCGGTGTCGGCGGAATGCGTGGCAGAGGCGGTGGATGTGGTGGCGGTGGTGGATGTGGAACCCGCGCCCGCCGCAGCGGAGCCCGCCGAACTCGCGGCGGGCGTGCCGGTTGCGCCCGTCTTCCCATGGCCGAACGGACAGCCTTGCGCGGGCGACTCTTCGGGCAAGCCCGGCGTGTGCATGTGATCGGTCATTCCATGATCCTCAGGTAACGGCGCCGCGCGCGGCGAATTCCGGCGCCCGCCAGGTTTCATGCACGAGTATGTCGCGCAGCGTCTCGACGGCGTCCCAGACGTCGACGAAGCGCGTGTACAGCGGCGTGAAGCCGAAGCGCAGCACATACGGCTCGCGATAGTCGCCGATCACGCCGCGCGCGATCAGCGCCTGCATCACCTCATAGCCGTGCGGATGTTCGAAGCTCGCATGCGAGCCGCGCCGCGCGTGTTCGCGCGGCGTGACGAGTTCGAGCGGAAACTCGCCGCAACGGGTCTCCACCAGTTCGATGAACAGATCGGTCAGCGCGAGCGACTTCTTGCGGATCGCCTGCATGTCGGTTTGCAGGAACACGTCGAGTCCGCATTCGACGAGCGCCATCGAGACGATCGGCTGCGTGCCGCACAGATAGCGGCCCACGCCGTCATCCGGCCGATACGTGGGGCTCATCTCGAACGGCGCGCGATGCCCCCACCAGCCCGAGAGCGGCTGCGCGAATGCGTTCTGGTGGCGCTGCGGCACCCACACGAAGGCAGGCGAACCGGGGCCGCCGTTCAGGTACTTGTAGGTGCAGCCGACCGCGTAGTCGGCGCCGACGCCGTTCAGATCGACCGGCACCGCACCCGCCGAATGCGCGAGGTCCCACAGCGCGAGGGCGCCCCGGTCGTGAATCAGTCTCGTCAGCGCGGCCATGTCGTGCATGTAGCCGGTGCGGTAGTTCACGTGAGTAATCATCGCGATCGCGGTGTCGTCGCCGATCGCGGCGGGCAGCTCGGACGGATCGTCGACGAGGCGCAGCTCATAGCCGCGATCGAGCTGCTCGATGAGCCCCTGCGCGATGTACAGGTCGCTCGGGAAATTCGAGCGCTCGGAGACGATCACGCGGCGCCGCGGATCGCGCGCATCGGCGACCCGCAGCGCGGCCGACAGCAGCTTGAACAGGTTGATCGAAATCGTGTCGGTAACGACCACCTCGTCGCTCGCCGCGCCGATCAGCGGCGCGAGCTTGTTGCCGAGCCGGCGCGGCAGCGCGAACCAGCCGGCGTTGTTCCAGCTGCGGATCAGCCCCTCGGTCCATTGCGCGCCGATCACGGTCTGCGCGTGTTGCGCGGCCGCGGCCGGCGGCACGCCGAGCGAATTGCCGTCGAGATAGATGGTGGCCGGCGACAGCGCAAACTGGTCGCGCAGCATGGCGAGGGGATCGGCGCTATCGAGTGCCACGGCTTCGTCACGATGGTTCATGGTGGTCCGTTGGTTCCGGGCGGGAGGGTTCGTCGGTTGATAGGTCGTGTAGCTGGCCGTGTAGCCGGTCGTGTCGCGGGTTCGGCGTGCCTCAGCGCGAGCCGGGCAGCGCGCGCAGCACCGCACGCACCGGGCTCGCGTCGAGCGTGGTCAGTTTGAGCGGCAGCGCGATCAGCTCGTAGTCGCCGGGTTCGACCGCGTCGAGCACGATGCCTTCGAGAATCGCCATGCGATGCGCGCGAATCCGCTGGTGCGCGTCCATCGTCTTCGATTCCTGCGGATCGAGCGACGGCGTGTCGATGCCGATCAGCTTGACGCCGCGTGCGGCAAGCAGATCGACGGTATCGGGTGCGACCGCGCAGAACGCGCTGTCCCAGGCGGCGGTCGGCGCGCTTCTGTAAGTGCGCAGTAAGACTCGCGGCGGCAGATCGTCGAGCGAGCCGGTCAGGTGTTGTGGCGTCACAACAGGCGATGCGCCGATGCAATCCATCACTCTGCATAAACCGAGATACGCGTCGAGCGGCACGTTGCCGATCGCGGCGCCCTCGGCGTCGTAGTGCAGCGGCGCGTCGGTGTGGGCGCCGGTGTGCGGCGACAGCGTGAGCCGCGCGACGTTGACGGGCGAGCCCGCTTCCATGCGCCACACACGCTCGATGCCGACCGGCGTGTCGCCCGGCCAGACGGGCGTGGCGGTATCGACGGCGGGGCTGATGTCCCAGAGTGTTGGCATGACCGTTTCTGTGGCGGGTGACGATCTTTAAATGATAGTGGTCAAGCCGCGAAATGTGATTGCGAAAAAATCTCCTTCTTAGCCGTGTCTTGGAACATAATTTGAGTCAAACGGGAAAGGGAGACCGAATATGAACGCGATCTCGCTCGACGCCACCGATTGCCGTATCTTGACGGTGCTTCAGCAGGAAGGACGGATCAGCAATCTCGACCTGGCGGAGCGCATCTCGCTCTCGCCGTCGGCGTGTCTGCGGCGCCTGCGTCTGCTCGAGGAGCAGGGCGTCATCGAACATTACCGGGCGTGCCTGAATCGCGAGGTGCTCGGTTTCGAACTGGAGGCGTTCGTGCAGGTGTCGATGCGCAACGACCAGGAAAACTGGCACGAGCGTTTCGCCGAGGCCGTGCGCGACTGGCCCGAAGTGGTCGGCGCGTTCGTCGTGACGGGCGAGACCCATTACCTGCTGCGGGTGCTCGCGCACAACCTCAAGCACTATTCGGATTTCGTGCTGCAGCGTCTGTACAAGGCGCCGGGCGTGATGGACATCCGCTCGAACATCGTGCTGGAGACGCTCAAGGAAGATTCGGGCGTGCCGGTTTCGCTCGTGAAAAAGAACAGCGGGCATAGCGCTGCGCACAACGAGCGCTGAGCGGGCAGGGGCGCCGCGCGGTGCGCGCGGCGGGACATTTCAAAGCAATTTGAGGCCGTGGAACTGACCGCTCTGGAACACGAGCGGCAGGATTTCGGCGGCGTTTTCGTGCACGCCGCAGCGCTCCACTTCGCCCACGAAAATCACGTGGTCGCCTTCCTCGTAGCGGCTGCGGTTATGGCATTCGAACCAGGCGAGCGCGCCGTCGAGCACCGGCATGCCGCTGTCGCCCGCCGCGTGCGACACGCCTTCGAAGCGGTCGCCCTTCACGGTCGCGAAGCGCTTGCACAGATCGAGCTGCGACGCGGCCAGCACGTTGACCACGTAGTGGCTATTGGCGCGAAACACCGGCATCGAGGCCGAACGCGTCGCGAGACTCCATAGCACGAGCGGCGGATCGAGCGAAACCGAATTGAACGAACTGGCCGTGATGCCGATCAACTGGCCCGACGCGGCGCGCGTCGTGATGACGGTGACGCCGGTCGCAAACTGGCCGAGCGCCTGCTTGAACGCGGCCTGGTCGAAGTTGGGTGGGCTGGCGCGCTTCATTCGGGCAGAACCCCCGGCACGCGCCGTGTGAAAGCCTGACTGACGCGCAGGCCGGTGCGGCTGGAAGCGAATGATTCGAAAGTCATGGTGAAAATCGTCGATTTGCGCCAATTTTAACTGCAATCGCCGCGTGCGCCGTGCCGCGGATGCCGGCGGGTCGTCAAACCGGCGCGTACTCGAGTAAAAACGCGCACCGGGGTTCGTTGCCGGGCATCCTGGCGAGACGATCGTCGGAGCCGTCGAAAAGCTTGTCGTTCGTCAAGGATTGCTGTGAACGTGGCGCAGACTTGTCCCCCTGACGAGCGCCGGCGTTCCTATACTCGATAAATGGCACGATTGCATGGCGGCCGGCGCGGACCGGGTGCGCAAATCAGGCGTGCGAGCGGCGTCGCGCTTCGGCTGGCTTTTACGCGGCGTTTTCGGCCCTATATACCGGACTCGGCGGCGGCGAAAACGCCGGCCACCGGTCCATTTTTCCGTATCTGATCTGGGGTGAACGTTATGAACGAGACGGCAACGCTCGGTGGCGGGTGTTTCTGGTGCCTCGAAGCGGTGTATCTGGGCGTCGAAGGCGTCAACGCGGTCGAGTCGGGCTATGCGGGCGGTCACACGCGCCAGCCGAGCTACGAGCAGGTGTGCGACGGCGAGACCGGCCACGCGGAAGTGGTCAAGGTCGACTTCGATCCCGCGAAGATCAGCTATCGCGAGATTCTCGACATCTTCTTCGCGATCCACGATCCGACGCAGTTGAACCGGCAGGGCAACGACGTCGGCACGCAGTACCGCTCGGCGATCTTCACCCATTCCGATGCGCAGCGCGAAACCGCGCTGCAGGCGATTCGCGAGATCGGCGAGGAGCGCATTTACGACGGCAAGATCGTCACCCAGGTGGTGCCGCTCGACGGCAACTACTGGCCCGCCGAGGCGTATCACCAGAACTATTTCGCGCAGCATCCGAATCAGGGCTATTGCTCGTTCGTGGTGGCGCCGAAGGTCGCGAAATTCCGGCAGAAGTTCGCGCATCGGATCAAGGCGGGGTGATTGGGGGAGCGGAGTCTGGGGCCGTGGTGGGCGTTACGGAGCCGCACGGAGCTTCAGTTCTTCCGTCTGCAGCGCGAATGAACGGAGTTCGTTCACACGGAGCCACGGCGGTGGCACGCGTGAAATCGTTCAACTCCGCGCGTCGCCGGCTTCGCCTTCGCTTGCGCCCCGTGCGGGTTGCGCCGGCGCTTCGTCTCCATCCACCTCACGCGCCCGCGCGAGACGCGCGCAGGCCTCGACGATCTCCGCCGCCAGCTTCACGCAACTGAGCGGCGCCGATCCTTCCGCCTTGTTGTTGACCGCGATCACGACCGGCTGGCCGGCCAGCGCATAACGCGCGGCCAGTTCGGCGAGCGACGCGCGCGTCGCCGGGTCTTCGTCGACGAGCCGGTTGAACGGCTCGTACTTCGCCTTCGCCTGCTCGTATTTGAAGCCGCCATGCAGACTCCAGCGCACGATCAGCGGACCGGCCGGCTCGCCGTCGAGCAGCGCGAGTGCGGCGGCCTGACGCAGTGGGTCGGGCATGCGCGCATGAATGCCGACGCAATAGCGCACGCCCGCCGCCTTCAGCATGCGGATGAAGCGCGGCGTGAGCAGACTCGCGTCGCGAATTTCGACCGCGTAGCAGCTGCCGTCGGGCAGTCCCGGCAGCGCGTTGAAAAATTCCGCGAGGCGCTCGATAAATACCGCCGGCTGTGCGAGCATCGAGTCCGGCAGCGGCGAGAACTGGAACACGAGCGCGCCGGCCTTGGCGCCGAGTCCCGCGAGACAGGGCGTGACGAAGTCGTCGATCGCCATCTGTGCGTTCAGGAAGCACGGGTTCAGCGACACCGGCTCGCCGCGCTCGGCACGCACGGTGGCGTCGGTGATCGTCATCGGCGCCTTGACGATGAAGCGGAAGTGCTCGGGTACCTGCTGCGCATAGCGCAGGTATTCGGTGACCGCGAGCGCCTGGTAGAACGAGCGGTCGATGCTGACCGTCTTCAGCAGCGGATGCGCGCCGTAGGCGCTCAAGCCTTCGCGCGAGAGCTTGCTGTTGCTGTAGTCGTCGCCGTAGACGATGCCGCTCCAGCCCGGAAACGACCACGTCGACGTGCCGAGGTGGACTTGCGGCGGCAATTGCGCCGCGAGCGCGAGCAGTTCGGGTGAGGGCGGTGCGGCGAGGACGTCGCGGCTGCGGCGTTTTTTCGGGGTGTCGGCGGGAGCGGGCGGGGTGTTTGAGGTGTCCGGTGCGTCTGCCGTACCAGCCGCGGCGGCCGTGGCGGCGGGGTTGTCGGGCGTGTCGTCTTCCCACAGCGAGGCGGCGCTGGTTGGCGTACGCTGGGCGCGCCGGGGTTGGGCGGTGGACACTGCTGGGCTGGCGGGTGCCGCTATGGCTATGGACGAGCCGGCGACGAGTGAGGCGGCATCGGCATCGATGCCGGTGTTGTCGAGCGAGGCTGCGGGCGCGGCATCTTCAGCCGCGGCGGTACGCGTCAGCCTGGCGCCACGCACGCCGCCTTTCTGCACCGGCAATACTGCAGCCTGCGGTTCATCCACCGGCATCCCGAACAGATCGAACTGCGCGGCTTCGCGAGCCGCATCGTCCGGCTTGCCGTCGTTGCCGCTCAACGGCTTTTCAACTTCGTTCGTCCCGCTCTGGTCCATCAATATCCGGCCTGCTGTTCAGGTTGCGCCGCGGCGTCTCACTTCACGCTTCATGCCCGCCGCGGCGCCCACCGGTCACGGCCGGGTCACAGCGGTTTTTCGTACATGTAGCGGCGCGACCACGGCAGGTTTTTCGCGCTGCGGCCGGCTTTACGGCACACCACCTGGAAGATCGACACGTCGTCGTTTTCGAATGCATACGCGCAGCCGGCCAGATACACGCGCCAGATGCGGAATTTCTCGTCGTCGACGAGCTTGCGGGCTTCGTCCGCATGCGCTTCGAAATTCTCCGCCCACAGATCGAGCGTGTGCGCATAGTGACGGCGCAGGCTTTCGACGTCAACCGGTTCGAGGCCGCCGCGCTGCATCGATTCGAGCGCGAGGCTGATGTGCGGCAGTTCGCCGTTCGGGAACACGTAGCGGTCGATGAACTCGCCGCCGCCCAGCGAGGTCTCGCCGCTGTCGGCGTCGCTCGACGTGATGCCGTGGTTCATCGCGATGCCGTCGTCGGCCAGCAGGTCGCGCATCTTCTCGAAGTAGCCCGGCAGATTCTTGTGGCCGACGTGCTCGAACATGCCGACGCTCGTGATGCGATCGAACTGCCCCTGGACATCGCGATAGTCCTGCAGGCGAATCTCGATCTGGTTTTCGAGGCCGGCCGCTTTCACGCGTGCGGTGGCGAGGTCGAACTGGTTTTGCGAGAGCGTCACGCCCACGCATTTCGCGCCGAACTTCTGCGCCGCGCGCAGCACGAGCGCGCCCCAGCCGCAGCCGATATCGAGCAGACGCTGGCCGGGCTGCAACTGGATTTTGGTCAGAATGTGATCTATTTTCTTCAGCTGCGCGGTCGCGAGGTCTTCGGTGCCGGTCTCGAAGTACGCGCACGAGTAGACCATGTTCTCGTCGAGCCACAGCTTGTAGAACTCGTTCGAGACGTCGTAGTGATACTGGATCGCTTTCCTGTCCGACGCCTTCGAGTGATTGAAGTAGCGCCGCACGCGCGCGAGCTTGCTCGCGTTGGTGACGGTGCTGCGCGCGAGTTCATAGCCGATATTGATGATGTCCGACAGCTTGCCCTCGATGTCGATCTTGCCCTTCACGTACGCCTCGCCGAGATTGTCGAGGCTCGGTTCGAGCAGATAGGGCAGCGCGGTCGCGCTCTTGACGTGCAGCGTGACCTGGGGCGCGGCGAACCGCCCGAAGTCATGCTGCTGACCGTCCCACAGCACGAGGCGTGCAGGCAGATTCGCTTTGGTTTTGACGTCTTCAACCCACTGCGCCAGCTTTTTCTCCCAGAACATGTGATCTCTCCGTGTTCGTTGATTTAAAGCAAAGCTTGTGTGGATCGCGATAGGGCACGGCGCATTCCGCGGGCCGCGCAACGCAATCCGGCCGGCGCGCGTCGCCACGCAAGCGGCGCCGCCGGCATCATTCGTCGGATCAGGGCGACAGGCGGGCGATCTGCCAGCTACCGCTTGCGTCCGCGCGCGTATAGAGCAGACGATCGTGCAGACGCGAAGGCCGCCCCTGCCAGAATTCGATCGCCTCGGGCACCAGACGGTACCCACCCCAGTGCGGCGGCCGCGGAGGATTGTCGCCATATTGCAGGCTGATTTCGCGTTCACGTACTTCGAGCTGCGAACGGCTTTCAATCACCTGACTCTGATTCGAGGCCCACGCGCCGATGCGCGAGCCGAGCGGACGCGACGCGAAATAGGCGTCGCTGTCTGCCGCGTCCGTTTTGACGACGCGGCCCTCGATGCGCACCTGGCGCTCGAGTTCGATCCAGTGAAACAGCAGGCTCGCGTAAGGGTTCGCGCTCAGCTCGCGGCCCTTGCGGCTCTCGTAATTGGTGAAGAACACGAAGCCTCGCTCGTCGACACCCTTGATCAGCACGATGCGTGCCGATGGCCGGCCGCGCGGGTCGACCGTTGCCAGCGTCATGGCATTCGGCTCGGGCAGTTGGGCGTCGATCGCCTGCTGGAACCACGCGTCGAATTGACGGAACGGATCGTGGTCGACGTCGGCGACGTCCAGAGAGCCCAGCGAATAATTTTTTCGAAGCTCGGCGAGTGAGATCATGTTCTTATGCGAACGCTTACAGTCAGGCAAGTATAGCTAAGGCGCCAATTTTTTGCGCGCGAGCGGACGAGCGTGTCAGGCGCCGCATGTCCTGCCTGCGCGAGCGGTTGCGCGAGGCGCGGGCCGGCCGTGTTTCGTTGCTCGCGTGACCTCTTCGTATAACCCCTTCGTATAACCCCTTCGCATGACCCGTTCGGGGAGCGGGACGTCACGCGAAACTTCGGGCAAGGCGTTGAGGCAAAATACGGGCTGCGCGCGCGTCGGCTTCACGAACGCGAAGCCGCTTTCCGTTCCGCCTGTGTATGCCTTGTATTCGAGCCCCGTCATCATGTTCAGCACCACCGCGCAATCCGATCTTACTACCAGCCTCGATGCGAATGAAACCGCCGACCGCGCGCGCCGCTTCGGCGGCATCGCGCGTCTGTACGGCGCCGACGCGCTCGCCGCGTTCGAGGGCGCCCACGTCGCGGTGATCGGCATCGGCGGCGTGGGTTCGTGGGTTGCCGAGGCGCTGGCGCGCAGCGCGCTCGGCACGCTGACGCTGATCGATCTCGACAACGTCGCCGAGAGCAACACGAACCGGCAGATCCATGCGCTCGACGGCAACTACGGCAAACCGAAGGTCGAGGCGATGGCCGAGCGCATCGCGGCGATCAATCCGTATTGCGACGTGCGGCTCGTCGAAGACTTCGTGGAGCCAGACAACTTCGCGGCGACGCTCGGCGGCGGCTTCGACTACGTGATCGACGCGATCGACAGCGTGCGCACGAAGACCGCGCTGATCGCGTGGTGCGTCGAGCGCCAGCAGGCGTTGATTACGGTCGGCGGCGCGGGCGGCCAGCTCGATCCGACGCGTATCCGCATCGACGATCTCGCGCTGACGATCCAGGACCCGTTGCTGTCGAAGGTGCGCGGCCAGTTGCGCAAACAGCATGGCTTTCCGCGCGGGCCGAAGGCGAAGTTCAAGGTGAGCGCGGTGTATTCGGACGAGCCGCTGATCTATCCGGAAGCGGCCGTTTGCGATATCGACGAGGAAGCCGGGCACGTGAGCACGTCGCCGGGTCACACGGGGCCGGTCGGTCTGAATTGCGCGGGGTTTGGGTCGAGCGTGTGCGTGACCGCGAGCTTCGGGTTTGCGGCGGCGGCGCATGTGCTGCGCGAGTTGGCGAAGCAGGCGAGGGCGCGGGCGGCTATTTGAGCGCTGCGGTTTGATGGAAAGCGATGAAGGCCGATGCAGTACGGACCGGCGCGGTTGCGGCGTTCACCGCAACCGCGCCGGTCATCGGGCACTCGTCAGTCGCGCGCTAATCAGTACAACGACGCGCTGAGCTTGCGCCGCCATTGCGACACCAGCTCCGGCTGATGCGCGGCCAGATCGAATACCGACAGCATCGTCTTGCGGCCGACGTCGTCGCGGAACGTGCGGTCGCGCTGCACGATCGCGAGCAGATGTTCGAGCGCCTGCGCGTATTTGCGGTGCGCGATAAACGCATTCGCGAGATCGAAGCGCGCTTCGAGATCGTCGGGATTGCCGGCGACGCGCGCTTCGAGCGCATCGGTGGGCGGCAGGTCCGCGGCGGCATCGACCGCGTCGAGCCGCGTCTTGATCGCGTTGAAGCGCGCGTCGATGCCCTGGGTCGTTTTCGGCGACAGCAGATCGACTTCGTTGCGCGCTTCGTCGATGCGGTTGTCTTCGAGCAGCAGCTCGATGCGGTCCATGCGCGCGTCGTCGAAACCGGGGTCGTACGCGAGCGCCGCTTGCAGCAGATCGTAGGCGTCTTCGCGGCGGCCTTCGGCGAGTGCGCTCTGCGCTTCGATGCGCGCGGCCGGCGCGCCTTGCGGCACGAGCCGCTCGATGAACTCGCGCAACTGTCCTTCCGGCAGCACGCCGACGAACTGATCGACCGGCTGGCCGTCGGCGAATGCGATCACGTGCGGAATGCTGCGCACCTGGAAGTGCGCGGCCAGTTCGTGGTTCTCGTCCACGTTGACCTTCACGAGCTTCCATTTGCCGGCTGCCTCGGCTTCGAGCTTTTCCAGTAGCGGGCCGAGACTCTTGCAGGGGCCGCACCACGGCGCCCAGAAATCGACCAGCACGGGGGCCAGGGTCGACGCTGCGAGAACGTCCTGTTCGAAAGTGGCGAGAGTGGTGTCCATTGCGTCCTCGTCGATAAAAACGGTTTGTGGCTAGGTGGGGCCGATGCGGGCGAATTCAATGCGGGCCTGCATGGCGACGACGCGCCACGCGAGACTGTGCAGGTTTGCGCGGGCTAGTGGTGTGTGCAGGGCGCCTGCCGGTGCCGCGCTGTGGCCCGCGCGCATGGGTGCATTGGCGCATCGGCCTATCGGTGTATCGGTGTATCGGCGCCCCGCCTTGTTTCACTTATGCGCCGGCAGCGGAATCCATTCGGTTTCGCCGGGCACCTGGCCCATTTCCTGATTCGTCCACGCGAGCTTGGCGGCCTCGATCTTCTCTCGCGAACTCGCGACGAAATTCCACTCGATAAAGCGTTCGCCTTCGAGCTTCTCGCCGCCGAGCAGCATTACGCGCGCGCCGTGCGTGCTCGCGAGCGTGACCGTTTCATCGAGCGCGAGCACCGCCATCTGGCCCACTTCGAGCGGCGTGCCGTCGATTTCGAGGTCGCCTTCGACCAGATACACGCCGCGCTCCTCGTGCTCGGGTTCGAGCGCGAACGCGCTGCCCGGCGTGAAGTCGGCGGCCACGTACAGCGTGCCCGAGAACGTCGCGACCGGCGAGACCGCGCCGAACGCGTTGCCCGCGATCACGCGCAGCGTCACGCCGTTGCGCTCGACGACCGGCAGCGTTGCGGCCGCGTGGTGCGCGAACGACGGCTCGATCTCTTCGTCCGCGAGCGGTAGCGCGACCCAGGTCTGGATGCCGTGCATCGTCTGGCCGCGCGCGCGGTCTTCGGCCGGCGTGCGCTCCGAGTGGACGATGCCGCGGCCCGCCGTCATCCAGTTGACGTCGCCGGGCACGATCTTCTGCTCGGAGCCGAGGCTGTCGCGATGCATGATCGCGCCGTCGAACAGATACGTGACGGTCGCGAGACCGATATGCGGATGCGGGCGTATGTCGAGACCGCTGCCGGGTTCGAGGGTCGCGGGACCCATGTGATCGAAGAAGATGAACGGGCCGACGAGGCGCGCCGCCATCGCCGGCAGCACGCGCCGCACGGCCAGATTGCCGATGTCGCGCAAATGCGGTTTGAGGATGGCTTTGATCGAGGAAGTCATGAGCGGTCTCGACGCAGGAGTGGAAGAAGGGGTTGAACCGATGATTCTACTGCGCGCCGCGCATGGCCGACATGACGACGCGCGCCGCGCCGTCACGCATGCGGGCGAGGCGCGCGATCCCGCCGCGCCGCGCGGTGCGGCTCCGCTAAACTGCCGGATCGAACCATCATGTTGGAGACGCGGATGTCGCCTAGGGACTTGCTGCTTGCGCTGATCGTCGTGATCGCATGGGGCGTCAATTTCGTCGTCATCAAGGTGGGCCTGCATGGCGTGCCGCCGATGCTGCTCGGCGCGCTGCGCTTCACGCTTGCGGCGGTGCCGGCGGTGTTTTTCGTCAGGCGGCCGCAGATGCCGTGGCGCTGGCTGTTCGCCTACGGCGCGACGATCTCGTTCGGGCAGTTTGCGTTCCTGTTCTCGGCGATGTATGTCGGCATGCCGGCCGGGCTCGCCTCGCTGGTGCTGCAGGCGCAGGCGTTCTTCACGCTGATCTTCGCGGCGCTGTTTCTGCACGAACGCCTGCGTCTGCCGAACGTCGCGGGCCTGCTGATCGCGGCTGCGGGTCTCGCGGTCATCGGCCTGCAAGGCGGGCACGCGATGTCGCTCGCCGGTTTCGTGCTGACGCTGTGCGCGGCGGGCATGTGGGCGCTCGGCAACATCGTCACGAAGAAGGTCGGCAAGGTCGATCTGGTCGGGCTCGTCGTGTGGGGCAGCCTGATTCCGCCGCTGCCGTTTTTCGCGGCCTCGTTCGTGTTCGAGGGGCCGCGCGAAATCGCCGCCGCGCTGAGCGGCATCAGCGCGTTGTCGATCTTCGCGATCGTCTATCTCGCGTTTATCGCGACGTTGATCGGCTACGGGTTGTGGAGCCGCCTGCTGTCGCGCTATCCCGCGAGCCAGGTCGCGCCTTTTTCGCTGCTGGTGCCGATCGTCGGGCTGGCCTCGGCGTCGTTGCTGCTTGGCGAGCAACTCTCGGCGATCCAGGTGGCCGGTGCGCTGCTCGTGATGGCGGGGCTCGCGGTGAACGTGTTCGGCGGCTGGGTCGCGCAGCGCCTGATGCCGGCGCGGTGAGTGTCGGTGCGAGCGGTATGGCGTGGCGCAGGCGGCGCACCGCGGTTTTCGGGCGAGCAATAAAAAACGGCCTTATGGCCGTTTTTTATTGCATCGTGCGTGACACCGGATAGCACGCCCTCGCGCGCATCGTTACGTCATGCGACTCTTGGCGAGCGGCGGATTCGCCGCGAAATAGCGCTTGATGCCGCTCAGGATCGCGTTGGCCATCCTGTCGCGATAGGCGTCGTCGTTCAGGCGCCGCTCTTCGTCCGGGTTACTGATGAACGCGGTCTCGACGAGGATCGACGGAATGTCCGGCGCTTTCAGCACCGCGAAGCCGGCCTGCTCGACCGAGCCCTTGTGCAGCTTGTTGATGTCGCCGATTTCCTTCAGCACGAAATTGCCGTAACGCATCGAGTCGCGAATCTGCGCGGTGGTCGACATATCGAACAGCGCGCGGTTCACGGTCGCATCGGCCGATTTGACGTTGATGCCGCCGATCGAGTCCGACGAGTTTTCCTTGTTCGCCATCCAGCGCGCGGCCGCGCTCGACGCGCCATGCTCCGATAGCGCGAATACCGACGAGCCCTTCGCCTCGGGCGTCGTGAACGCATCGGCGTGGATCGACACGAACAGGTCCGCGCCGACGCGGCGCGCCTTCTGCACACGTACGTTGAGCGGCACGAAGAAGTCGGCGTCGCGCGTCATCATCGAGCGCATGTTCGGCTGCGCGTCGATCTTTGCGCGCAGCTTCTTCGCGATGTCGAGCGCGATGTGCTTCTCGTACGTGCCCGCGCCGCCGATCGCGCCAGGGTCCTCGCCGCCGTGACCCGGGTCGATCGCGACCGTGAGCAGGCGCACGGTGTTGCTGCGGCCCGATTTCGGCGTGCTGAACGCGTAGGTGTCGTCGCTGCCGCCAAGGGTGTCGTTATCGTTGCCGAGGCCGTGGGCGGCGCTGCTGCCGTTGGTGTTGCCCCCCTTGTTGCGGGCGAGCGCGGTGGGCGGTGCGGAAGGCGCGGCCGGCGTTGCCTGCCGGCCGGCGATAACCGGCGCGGACGGCGGCGTCGCGCCATGCGCGGGCGGAT
>NZ_JAAGPQ010000101.1:0-25254 GCF_017104985.1 Paraburkholderia sp. Ac-20342
GCGCACGGTCGGCTGGATTGCGCAGTGGAACGAAATGATCGCCGATCCGGAGCAGAAGATCGGCCGTCCGCGCCAGCTCTTCATCGGCGAGACGCTGCGTGAGGCGAAGCCGCTTGCACAGCGCTAATCGCTGATCGACCTCGATACGCGCGCTGCGCCGCGGCATTCGTGCCGCGACCAGGCGCGCAATCGGAGTGAATAAAACGCCTCGACGGGCCCACCGTTGAGGCGTTTTTGTTTTTGCGGCCGCCGCGAGGCGCGTATGTGCCGCAGCGGCATCGCGAAGGTCCCGCGCGTGCCGGGTAACGCCGATACAGGTATCGACACTACCAGCCAACTCCCTGTTTTTTATCGGTTTTTTTCGTTGGATGAGCCGCCCATCGCGGTGCATCGCGTGGCATAATCAACCGACATAGTCAGCCCGCAGTCACTCGTAGTTACTATTTTCCCCGCATACCATGGCACAGACTCTCTACGACAAATTGTGGAACACGCACGTGATCCACACGGAAGACGACGGCACCGCGATTCTCTATATCGACCGTCATCTGCTGCATGAAGTGACCAGCCCGCAGGCGTTCGAAGGCCTGAAGATAGCCGGGCGCCCGGTGTGGCGCATCAGCGCGAATCTGGCCGTGTCGGATCACAACGTGCCGACCACGGACCGCACCCACGGCATTGCCGATCCGGTTTCGAAGCTGCAGGTCGACACGCTCGACACGAACTGCGACGCGTACGGCATCACGCAGTTCAAGATGAACGATCTGCGCCAGGGCATCGTTCATATCATCGGACCGGAGCAGGGCGCGACGCTGCCGGGCATGACGATTGTCTGCGGCGATTCGCATACGTCCACGCACGGCGCGTTCGGCGCGCTTGCGCACGGCATCGGCACCTCGGAAGTCGAGCACGTGCTGGCCACGCAAACGCTCTTGCAGAAGAAGAGCAAGAACATGCTCGTGAAGGTCGAGGGCCCGCTGCCGCGCGGTTGTACCGCGAAGGACATCGTGCTCGCGATCATCGGCAAGATCGGCACTGCGGGCGGCACCGGCTACGCGATCGAATTCGGCGGCTCGACGATCCGTTCGCTGTCGATGGAAGGCCGCATGACGGTCTGCAACATGGCGATCGAAGCGGGCGCGCGCGCCGGCATGGTCGCCGTCGACGACACCACGGTCGAATACCTGAAGGGCCGGCCGTTCTCGCCGCAGGGCGTCGAGTGGGATCACGCGGTCGAGTACTGGAAGCAGTTCAAGTCGGACGACGGCGCGCATTTCGATCACGTGGTCGAACTGAATGCCGCGGAAATCGTGCCGCAGGTTACCTGGGGCACGTCGCCGGAAATGGTCACGTCGGTCGACGGCCGCGTGCCGGACCCGGAACGCGAGAAGGACCCGGTCAAGCGCGACGCGATCGAGCGCGCGCTCAAGTACATGGCGCTCGAACCGAACGCGCCGATCGAGTCGATCAAGCCGGATAAAATCTTCATCGGCTCGTGCACCAATGCGCGCATCGAAGACATTCGCGCCGCGGCTTACGTCGTGAAGAAGCTCGGCCGCCGCGTTGCGCCGAACGTCCGCCTGGCGATGGTCGTGCCGGGTTCGGGGCTCGTGAAGGCGCAAGCGGAGCGTGAAGGCCTCGACAAGGTCTTTACCGACGCCGGTTTCGAATGGCGTGAGCCGGGCTGCTCGATGTGTCTCGCGATGAACGCCGACCGGCTCGAGCCGGGCGAGCGTTGCGCGTCCACGTCGAATCGCAATTTCGAAGGCCGTCAGGGCGCCGGTGGCCGTACCCACCTCGTGAGCCCCGCGATGGCTGCGGCTGCGGCCATCGAAGGGCATTTTGTCGATATTCGCAAGCTTGGATGATCCGCATGATGAAGAACACGAATCGCATCACGCTATTGCGCCGCTTCGCACTCGGCACGCTCGCCGGGCTCCTGCTCGGCCTGGCCGGCTGCAACACGGTGCACGGATTCGGCGAGGACATGTCGCACCTCGGCAATTCGATCAGCAATCACGCTGATAAATAAGCGGTTTTTGATTTTTGCCGGCGACGCGGCGCGCGGTTTTCCTGCCGCCGCTCGCATCGCCCGGTCCTGAACAGGCGCAAGCGTCATGGATAAATTCATCGTACACACCGGCGTCGTGGCGCCGCTCGATCGCGAGAACGTCGACACGGACGCGATCATTCCGAAGCAGTTCCTGAAGTCGATCAAGCGCACGGGCTTCGGTCCGAACGCGTTCGACGAATGGCGCTATCTCGACCACGGCGAACCGGGCCAGGACAACTCGAAGCGTCCGCTGAACCCGGACTTCGTGCTGAACCAGCCGCGTTATCAGGGCGCTTCGGTGCTGCTCGCGCGTAAGAACTTCGGCTGCGGCAGCTCGCGCGAACACGCACCCTGGGCGTTGCAGCAGTACGGCTTTCGCGCGCTGATCGCGCCGAGCTTCGCCGACATCTTCTACAACAACTGCTTCAAGAACGGCTTGCTGCCGATCGCGCTGACCGAACAGCAGGTCGATCATCTATTCAACGAAACGTACGCGTTCAATGGCTTCCAGCTGACGATCGACCTCGAAGCGCAAGTCGTGCGCACGACCGACGGCGGCACCGAATATCCGTTCGACGTCGCGGCGTTCCGCAAGTACTGCCTGCTGAACGGTTTCGACGATATCGGCCTCACGCTGCGTCACGCGGACAAAATCCGCCAGTACGAAGCGGAACGCCTCGCCAAGCAGCCGTGGCTCAATCACCGCCTCGTCGGTTGAACGCACGCAGTTAGCGCGGTTGCGCTCGATCACGTGAGGGCCGTGCGCTCGCGCCCCGGTTCGCACGCTGGATCGTGCTCAAAAGTCTCGAAGAAAATCATCAAGGAATTCGCATGAAGATCGCAGTGTTGCCGGGCGACGGCATCGGTCCCGAAATCGTCAAGGAAGCCGTCAAGGTTCTGAACGTGCTCGGCGAAAAGTTCGAACTCGAAGAAGCACCGGTTGGTGGCGCGGGTTACGAAGCGAAGGGCCATCCGCTGCCCGATTCGACGCTCGCGCTCGCGAAGCAGGCCGACGCGATCCTGTTCGGCGCGGTCGGCGACTGGAAGTACGACAAGCTCGAACGCGCGCTGCGCCCGGAGCAGGCCATTCTCGGTCTGCGCAAGCACCTTGAGCTGTTCGCGAACTTCCGTCCGGCCATCTGCTATCCGCAACTCACGGGCGCGTCGTCGCTGAAGGAAGAGATCGTGTCGGGTCTCGACATCCTGATCGTGCGCGAACTGAACGGCGATATTTACTTCGGCGCGCCGCGCGGCGTGCGCGAGGCGCCGGATGGCCTGTTCGCCGGTGCGAAGGAAGGCTTCGACACGATGCGTTATTCGGAGCCCGAAGTGCGCCGCATCGCGCACGTCGCGTTCCAGGCAGCGCAAAAGCGCGACAAGAAGCTGACGTCGGTCGATAAATCCAACGTGCTCGAAACGTCGCAGTTCTGGAAGGACGTGATGATCGACGTGTCGAAGGAATACGCGGACGTCGAGCTGTCGCACATGTACGTCGACAACGCCGCGATGCAGCTCGTGAAGGCGCCGAAGTCGTTCGACGTGATCGTGACCGGCAACATGTTCGGCGATATTCTCTCCGACGAAGCGGCCATGCTGACGGGCTCGATCGGCATGCTGCCGTCGGCTTCGCTCGACAAGAACAGCAAGGGCCTGTACGAGCCGTCGCACGGTTCCGCGCCGGACATCGCGGGCAAGGGCGTGGCGAATCCGCTCGCCACGATCCTCTCCGCGGCGATGATGCTGCGCTATTCGCTGAACAAGGCCGAGCAGGCCGATCGCATCGAAACCGCGGTGAAGAAGGTGCTCGAGCAAGGCTATCGCACCGGCGACATTCTCACGCCGGGTTGCAAGCAGGTCGGCACGGCGGCGATGGGCGATGCCGTCGTGGCCGCGCTGTAAAAAGCGCGAGTTGGCCAGTCAGCGGGCCGTCGAATTCGTCGAATAAACGGCTGCAAAAACAGCCGCAAAAACGAAAATCGGCCCGTATTTAAGGTCGATTTTCGCTTAACAAGCCTGGCGGCGGCGATAAGCGCCGCCGGCTTCCGGTTTTCGTGTATATTGTTGCGATGGCGCAGATCTCCCAAATCTCCTCGATTTCCAAACCGCACGGCACAACAGCCCGTGCGATCGAGTTCGCCATTATTACCATCAAAACGATTACCCCGAAAACGATCACGAAGCGCTGATCGTCCGTCGTGCCCGCCCATCTTCCCCGCGCGGTCACTGCGGGCAAAGATGCGGGGAAGTTTCCATTCGAAGGGTATGAAGTCATGAACGTAGGTCTCGTAGGTTGGCGCGGCATGGTCGGCAGCGTCCTGATGCAACGCATGCAGCAGGAAGGCGATTTCGACTTGATCGAACCGGTGTTTTTCAGCACCAGCAACGCGGGCGGCAACGCGCCGTCGTTCGCCAAAAACGAGACCAAGCTCAAGGATGCGACAAGCATCGACGACCTGAAGAAGTGCGACGCGATCATCTCCTGCCAGGGCGGCGACTACACGAACGACGTGTTCCCGAAGCTGCGCGCGGCAGGCTGGAACGGCTACTGGATCGACGCGGCCTCGTCGCTGCGCATGAAGGACGACGCGGTCATTATTCTCGATCCGGTCAACCTCGACGTCATCAAGAACGCGCTCGTGAAGGGCCAGAAGAATTTCATCGGCGGCAACTGCACGGTCAGCCTGATGCTGATGGCACTGGGCGGCCTGTTCCGCGAAAACCTCGTCGACTGGATGACGGCCATGACGTATCAGGCCGCATCGGGCGCGGGCGCGCAGAACATGCGCGAACTGCTGTCGCAAATGGGCACGCTGCACGGCTCGGTGAAGAGCGAGCTGGCCGACCCGGCTTCGGCGATTCTCGACATCGACCGCCGCGTGCTCGAAGCGATGAACGGCGACAGCATGCCGACCGATCACTTCGGCGTGCCGCTCGCGGGCTCGCTGATTCCGTGGATCGACAAGGACCTCGGCAACGGCATGTCGAAGGAAGAGTGGAAGGGCGGCGCGGAAACCAACAAGATTCTCGGCAACCCGGCCATGGGTACGCCGGGCTCGATTCCGGTCGACGGCCTGTGCGTGCGGATCGGCGCAATGCGCTGCCACTCGCAGGCGCTCACGATCAAGCTAAACAAGGACGTGCCACTCGACGAGGTGAACAGCATCCTCGCGTCGGGCAACGATTGGGTCAAGGTCGTGCCGAACGAACGCGAAGCGTCGATGCGCGATCTGTCCCCGGCGGTCGTGACGGGCACGCTGTCGGTGCCGGTTGGCCGCGTGCGCAAGCTCGCGATGGGCGGCGAATACCTGTCGGCCTTCACGGTTGGCGATCAGTTGCTGTGGGGCGCGGCCGAACCGCTGCGTCGCATGCTTCGCATTGTGCTCGACAAGTAAAGTAAACTACGCGCTCACGACGCGTAGACAACTCTCAAGAAGCGTCGCGCTTGCGCGGCGCTTTTTTCATTGTGTGCTCCGATTATCTTGTTTCTTTCCAATCGCAAAAAAGGCTGCGCGCTGACGCAGCGGGAGTCCCGATGAACTTTCGACGCTCCGCTCTTCGGGCTATGTCCATCCATCACGATAAAGGTCGATTCAAAGACCGTCTGACGACTGTGGCGGCTGCCGCTGCGTTGGCGCTTGCGCTTGCGCTTGCGGGCGCCGGCATGGGCGGCGCGGTCGCGGCGCCGGTGCCAGCGTCGGCGAGCGCTGCGGCGAGCGCGCCGGAGGCTGGTTCCGCTCCCGCTGTCGTCACCTATGGCGCGGGCAGCCAGTACACGGTGCGGGCTGGGCAGTCGCTGAACGACGTGGCGATCGCCGTCACGCAATCGCATGACAAGGCCGTGCTCGCTCGCTCGACGCACGCGCTGTTCGATACGAATCCGGCCGCGTTCATGAACCACGATCCGAGCCGGCTGCGTGTCGGCGCGATCCTGATCGTGCCGGCGCTGGACGCGTCGGGGGCGCTGGCGGCTTCGTCTGTTGCAGCGGCAGGTGCTGTGGCGGCGGCTTCGGGGACGTCTGGTGCGGCGGTGTCTGCGCCTACGGCATCTGCTTCCGCGCCGGCTGTGCCGGTGTCCACGCCGACGGTGGTTGCTGCGGCTAGTGCGGGCAGTGGTGCTGCGAGCGCGGTCGCGCAGGTCAGCGCTGCGGCTGCAAGTGTGACTAGTGCTGCGACTCAGGTCACAACTCAGGTAGGCACTCAGGCAGCGGCGCAGGTCGCGACGTCTGCCGCGCCCGCAGTGTCTGGTGCGGCCAGTGTGCCGGTTAGCGCGAGCGCGGTGATGTCGGCGACGGCAGCGAGCGGAGCGGCTGCGTCCGCGCCGGTAGCAGGCTCGCAGGCGGCGGCGCTGCCGGCGAGCGGTGCGCAGGAGTGGACCGGATCGGTTCAATCGCCGGCGAGTGTGCCAGCCGCCCAGGCGCAGGCAGCGACGAGCGGTGTCGGCTCGGCAGCCGCTGCCGTGCAGCCGGCTTCGCAGACGCATCCGCAGGTATCGAGCCTGCAGCAATTGCTTGCGCTGAAAAACCGCGTGCTGATGGAGTTGCAGAAGCACGGGATCGGCGGTGCGACGACGGTTGTGGGTGCTGCGCCGACGAACGCTGCGCAGCCTGCGGCGGGCGTCGCGCCGGGGCAGGCGAGTGTGGCGCCGCCGCCGTCGAATGACGATGGCATGTCGCGGCGGAATCTGAGCATCGCTGCGGCGATTGGCGCCGCGCTGGTCGTGCTGCTCTCGGCTCTGCGGATGGGTCGCCGCAAGCGCGAGAAGACGGCTGAGGGTCATACGGCGGATGCGGTGAATCCCGAAATGGCGCAGTCGGCGCAGGCGGGCGATTCGCAGGACGATGCTGCGGCGCGCGGGCAGACGGCGGCGCAGGAAGCGTCGGATGTGCACGGTGATGAAGCGGCTCGGCAGGCTGCTGCGTTGGCGGCCGAGCAGGCAGCAGCAGAGCACGCAGCGGTCGAACATGCGGCAGCCGAACAGGCGGCGGCGGAGCAGGCAGCAATAGAGCGCGCTGAGACCGAGCGTGCGGCAGCTGAGCAGGCCGCAGCGGAACGCGCCACAGCCGAGCGTGTGGCAGCGGAGCAGGCGGCAGCGGAACGCGCTGCGGCCGAGCGTACGGCAGCTGAGCAGGCCGCAGCGGAACGCGCTACAGCCGAACGCGCGGCAGCCGAACAGGCAGCAGCAGAGCACGCTGCTGCAGAACGTGCCGCAGCCGACCTTGCAGCACCGGCACACGCAGCCACAGAACACTCCACGGCCGAACCTGACGCAACCGCCGCCCCAGCAACCGCCGCCCCAGCAACCGCCCCTCAGGAAACCCTCAACACCGCAGCCACAGCCGCAAGCCCTGCCGTCGGCGCGGAACCCGCCGCCGAGGCTCTGTCGCGCGATCCACTCGAACCTCGCCCCGAATCGGCACCGCAGGAAGAGCGCGCTCATCGTCTGCAATGGGACGACGAATCCACGGGAAGCGAGGCCACAACAAACACCCCGGCAACCCCACCGGCCGAGCCCCAACAGCCCTTGGCCGAGCCGCAAAACCCGGTTCCCGCCCCCGCGATCGATTTCACGCAACACCCGGCCGAACCTGACGCAACCGCGCCGCTCGGTCAACCGCACAGCGATACCGCAGCACCGATTCAACCCACGCCACCCGCACCATCGGCATTTCCGCGCGACGCCGTGGACGCGTTCAGCAGCCTCGACATGCCATTGCCGCCGCGCGTCGAAGCGCCCACCGGCAATGCGGAGCCAGCCGCCCCGTTGTCGACGCAACCGGTCGCCTCGCCCGAAACGACCGCGCAGCAAGCCTTTGCCGCACATGAGCCGGACGACGACGCCCCGCACATCGCCGATCAAATCGCCGCCGGCACCGCCGGTCACGGCGCCGTCGCGGGTTTGGGCGCGGCGGGCTTCGGCGCGCTGAAGCTCGACTTCGACCTCGAACTGCCGCCGAGTCCCGCGCAGCCGTTGCCGGCGTTCACGCAGGCCGATCTCGGCCGCATCGCGCGCAACAAGCTCGAACTGGCGTCCGAGTACATCGAACTCGGCGACCTCGCGGGTGCCCGCGCCCTCATCAACGAAGTGATCGAAGCCAACGATCCGGCCACGCGCACCGAAGCCCGCGCGTTGCTCTCGACCCTCGCGCCGCTGTCGTGAAGCGCATTGCGTTAGGCGTTCAGTACGACGGTTCGGCATTCGCGGGCTGGCAGTCGCAACCGCACGGCAACACCGTGCAGGACGAACTCGAGCGGGCGCTGCGCGAATTCATGTGCACGCCCGTGCAGACCACCGTGGCGGGCCGCACGGACCGCGGCGTGCACGGGCTCGGGCAGGTCGTGCATTTCGACACCGAACTCGAGCGCGTCGATATCTCGTGGGTGCGCGGTCCCAATGCCTTCCTGCCGAAGACGATCGGCGTGCAGTGGGCGAAGCCGATGCCCGACGATTTCCACGCGCGCTTCTCGGCGTTCGAGCGGACCTATTACTACGTGCTGTACGTGAGCCCGGTGCGCTCGCCGATGTTGTCGACGAAGGCCGGCTGGGTGCATACGCCGCTCGACGCCGACGCGATGCGGGCCGGCGCCGTGCACCTGATCGGCGAGCACGATTTTTCGGCGTTCCGTTCGTCGCAATGTCAGTCGAAGACGCCGTTCAAGCATCTGTACCAGATCGACGTGAAACAGCACGGTAACTTCGTGCATTTCCGCTTCCGCGCGAACGCGTTCCTGCACCACATGGTGCGCAACGTGATGGGCTGTCTGATTGAAATCGGCAGCGGACGCCGGCCTGCCGGCTGGATGGCCGACGTGCTCGCGAGCCGCAGTCGCGATTGCGCGGCGCCGACCTTCATGCCGGACGGCCTGTATCTCGCGCAGGTGGGCTATCCTGAACAATTCGCCGTGCCCGCGCCGGTAACCGGCAGCGTGCCGTGGAGCAGCGTATGGACCGAACAACCGAAAACCTGAAAGCAGTCGAGCAACCCGCGAACCAAGCCGGCGCGGCCGACTCGCCAGGCGTGCCGCATCGCACGCGCATCAAGCTGTGCGGGCTGTCCAGGCCCGAGGACGTCGCCCATGCGATCGATCTCGGCGCCGACGCGATCGGCCTCGTTTTCTACCCGCCGAGCCCGCGTTCGGTGAGCGTCGCTCAGGCGGTCGAGCTCGTGCACGACGTGCCGCCGTTCGTGTCGGTCGTCGGCCTGTTCGTCAATGCGACGCCGGACTGGATTCGCGAAGTCGCGAGCAACGTCAATCTCACGCTGCTGCAATTTCACGGCGACGAGACCCCGGCGCAGTGCGAAACCCTTGCCAGCATTGCGGGTTTGCCTTGGTTGCGCGCGCTGCGGATTGCGGCGGATACTCAACCGGCCGATTTGGTAAAATCGGCACTTAACTATTCAGCAGCCAGTGGCCTTCTATTCGACACGCATGTCGAAGGCTATGGCGGCGGCGGGAAGGTTTTCGATTGGTCACTTATTCCAGCAGAGCTCGCGCATCGGGCCGTTTTGAGTGGTGGGTTGAACGCGCAAAACGTCAGTGATGCGATCCATCGCGTGCGCCCATACGCGGTCGATGTCTCGAGCGGCATCGAAGTCGCGGGCGCCAGGGGCGTGAAAGATCACGCCCGGATGGCGGCGTTCGTACGCGCGGTGCGCACCGCGGACGCCGAATGATTCAGGTTCGCGGCTCTCTCGCATGAAAGCCGCGAGCCATTCTGAGAAGAGTGATCACCATGTACAACTTGCCTGACGAAAGAGGCCATTTCGGCCAATTTGGCGGTGTGTTCGTCGCCGAAACGCTGTTTTCCGCACTCAACGAGCTGCGTGAAGCCTACGAGAAATATCAGAAAGACCCGGAGTTCGTCGCCGAATACGAGCGCGAACTCAAGTATTTCGTGGGTCGTCCTTCGCCGATTTATCACGCCCAGCGCTGGAGCGAACTGCTCGGCGGCGCGCAGGTTTATCTGAAGCGTGAAGACCTCAACCATACCGGCGCGCACAAGATCAACAACGTGATCGGCCAGGCGCTGCTTGCCAAGCGCATGGGCAAGCCGCGCGTGATTGCCGAAACCGGTGCCGGCCAGCACGGCGTGGCCACGGCGACGATCTGCGCGCGTTTCGGCATGGAGTGCGTGGTCTACATGGGCGCCGAAGACGTGCGTCGCCAGGCTGCCAACGTGTACCGCATGAAACTGCTCGGCGCGACGGTCGTGCCGGTGGAATCGGGCTCCCGTACGCTCAAGGACGCGCTGAACGAAGCGATGCGCGACTGGGTCACCAACGTCGAAAACACGTTCTACATCATCGGCACGGTCGCGGGTCCGCATCCGTATCCGATGATGGTGCGCGACTTCCAGCGCGTGATCGGCGACGAATGCCGCGTGCAGATGCCGGAACTGGCCGGCCGTCAGCCGGATGCTGTGATCGCGTGCATTGGCGGCGGTTCGAATGCGATGGGTATCTTTTACCCCTATATCGACGACACTTCCGTGCAATTGATCGGCGTCGAAGCAGCCGGCGACGGCCTCGAAACGGGCCGCCACGCAGCCTCGCTGATCGGCGGCAGCCCCGGCGTGCTGCACGGCAACCGCACGTACCTGCTGCAGGACGAAGACGGCCAGATTATCGAGACGCATTCGGTGTCGGCCGGTCTCGACTATCCGGGTGTGGGTCCCGAGCATGCGTGGCTAAAAGACAGCAATCGCGCGCAATATGTCGCTATCACCGACGAAGAAGCGCTCAAGGCATTCCACGATTGCTGCCGCATCGAGGGCATCATCCCCGCGCTCGAGTCGAGCCACGCGCTCGCTTACGCGATGAAGCTCGCGCCGACGCTGCCGAAGGGCAAGGTCCTGCTGGTCAACCTGTCGGGCCGCGGCGACAAGGACATGCACACGGTCGCCGAGCGATCGGGCATCCAGTTCTGAGCCGCGACGATGCGCGACGAGTTCGACGAGCCGCAGCCGGCGCTTGAAATCACGAATCCGGCCGCCGGGGTAACGGCGGCCGCGGCATCGGCGCCGCTGCTGGCGCAGGTGCCGGCCGGCATTCAGCTGTTGAACCGCGATTTTCTGACCGACGTAGCGAACATTCCCGACGGGTCGATCGACCTGATCGTCTGCGATCCGCCTTATGGGCTGGGCAAGGACTACGGCAACGATTCCGACATGCGTACGGGCGAGGACTTTCTCGTCTGGACGCGCGGCTGGCTCGAGCTTGCGGTACCGAAGCTCAAGCCGTCGGGTTCGCTCTATATTTTCTGCACCTGGCAGTACGCGCCGGAAATCTTCAGCTTTCTGAAGACAAAACTCGTGATGATCAACGAAATCATCTGGGACCGGCGCGTGCCGAGCATGGGCGGCACCACGCGCCGCTTCACGTCGGTGCACGACAACATCGGTTTCTTCGCGGTGTCGAAGGACTATTTCTTCGATCTCGATCCCGTCCGCATCCCGTACGATGCAGCCACGAAGAAGGCGCGTTCGCGTAAGTTGTTCGAAGGAAGCAAGTGGTTGGAGCTTGGCTATAATCCCAAGGATGTCTGGTCGGTCTCGCGCCTGCATCGGCAGCATGCCGAACGTGTGGCGCACCCGACCCAGAAACCTCTGGAAATCGTCGAGCGGATGGTGCTGTCCAGCTGCCCGAAAGGCGGCCGGGTGCTCGACCCGTTCATGGGCAGCGGCACCACCGCGGTCGCTTGCGTCCGTCATCAGCGCGAATTCGTCGGCTATGAGATCAATGAAAGCTACTGCGCGATAGCGCGCGAGCGCGTGAGCGCCGCCGCTTCGCCACCTGTGCCGCGTCGGGCCAGAGCCAGGCCGAAAGTGCAGCCGCCGACCGAAGTGCAGTGAAAAGCGTGACAGTTGCCGCGAACATGCAGCAAATACACTGTAACGAGCATGCAGTAGCCCTAATCCGAGAATATTTCCATGTCCCGTATCAAGAACACGTTTGCCGCGCTGTCCGCCCAGGGTAAGAAGGGCTTGATCCCGTTCATCACGGCCGGCGACCCGGACCCGGCTCGCACCGTCGAATTCATGCATGCGCTCGTGGCCGGCGGTGCCGATGTCATCGAGCTTGGCGTGCCGTTTTCCGACCCGATGGCCGATGGTCCCGTGATCCAGCGGTCGTCCGAGCGCGCGCTGGAGCGCGGCGTGACGCTGCGCCAGGTGTTCGCCGACGTCAAGCGCTTCCGCGAAACCGACGACAAGACGCCGGTCGTTCTGATGGGCTACGCAAATCCGATCGAGCGGATGGGCGCCGAAGCGTTCGCGAAGGCGGCCAATGAAGCTGGTGTCGATGGCGTGCTGGTGGTCGATTATCCGCCCGAAGAATGCGTTGATTTCGCCGAACAGATGCGATCTGCCGGCATCGATCCGATATTTCTGCTTGCCCCGACCTCAACTGACGAGCGTATCGCCGAGGTCGGCCGGATCGCCAGCGGCTACGTCTACTATGTGTCGCTGAAAGGGGTGACCGGCGCGGCGAATCTGGACGTTTCCAGCATCGCGAGTAAAATCCCGGCCATCAAGTCGCGCGTCCCCTTGCCGGTGGGCGTCGGTTTCGGCATTCGCGACGCGCAAGCAGCGCGCGCGGTGGCCGGTGTGGCCGACGCCGTCGTGATCGGCAGCCGTATCGTTCAATTGCTCGAACAGGCAGCGCCCGACGCCGCTGCCGAGACGCTGACGCGTTTCATCGCCGAAGTGCGCGAGGCGCTCGATAGCGCCGCGACTGCCCGATAACAGTTATTTTTGTCGCTGTCACGTGAGCGGCGGGTTCGTCCCGCCGTTCGCGCAACCGTGACCCAGAAGGATTCCCTATGAGCTGGCTCGATAAGCTGCTGCCGCCGAAAATCAAACAAACCGACCCGAAGAACCGCAAGGGGATTCCGGAAGGCCTGTGGATCAAGTGCCCTTCGTGCGAAGCCGTGCTGTATCGCAACGACGTCGAGGCCAATCTGCATGTTTGCCCGAAGTGCGACCATCACATGCGTATCGGCGCGCGTGAGCGGCTCGACGGCCTGCTCGATCCGGAAGGCCGCTACGAAATCGGCCAGGAAATCGTTCCGGTCGACGCGCTCAAGTTCAAGGACAGCCGCAAGTACCCGGATCGCCTTAAAGAGGCGATGGACGAAACCGACGAAACCGACGCCATGGTCGTGATGGGCGGCGCGATTCACACGCTGCCGGTCGTGGTCGCATGCTTCGAGTTCTCGTTCATGGGCGGCTCGATGGGTTCGGTGGTCGGCGAGCGCTTTGCGCGCGGCGCACAGAACGCGCTCGAACAGAAGGTGCCGTTCATCTGCTTTACCGCTTCGGGCGGCGCGCGGATGCAGGAAAGCCTGCTGTCGCTGATGCAGATGGCGAAAACCACGGCGATGCTCACGAAGCTCGCCGAAGCGAAGCTGCCGTTCATCTCCGTACTGACCGATCCGACGATGGGTGGCGTGTCCGCGAGCTTCGCGTTCCTCGGCGACGTCGTGATCGCCGAGCCGAAGGCGCTGATCGGCTTTGCCGGCCCGCGCGTGATCGAACAGACCGTGCGTGAAAAGCTGCCGGAAGGTTTCCAGCGCGCCGAGTTCCTGCTGCAGAAGGGCGCGATCGACATGATCGTCGACCGTCGCAAGCTGCGCGAGGAAATCGCGCAATTGCTGGCGTTGCTGAGCCATCAGCCGGCGGATGCCGTGGCGTAAAGCTGGCCGTACCGCACGTCGTACAGCTATTTGCTCTGCCGCTTCGCCGCGAAAAACGCGCGGCGGCGGTCAGAGAAATCGTCAAAAAGAGCGCGCCGCGTGAGCAATCAAGCGGCGCGCTGTCATTTCCGGGATAATTGCGGTCTCTTGCAATGCGACGGCGATTGCCTCTGGCGGAAGCCGCAACGAAAGAGGCTGCGCGGCTTTCTTTGTGCGCATAAACCGCGCTGGCGCGCGTGCCCGGCTCGACCTGAACCGCCGGGCCCGCGCCTATTCATAGCGTTGCCACTAGCACTGCCGGACCGAAAACTCGCGAACGAACCCGCGAACCACCCGCGAAGACTCTCGACTCACTCAAGATTCACCCGATGACGACATTCCCCACCCTCGACGCGTGGCTCACGCACCTTGAATCCGCGCATCCGGTCGGCATCGACATGGGTTTGGGCCGCATCTCCAAGGTGCGTGACGCAATGCAGTTGTCGTTCTCCTGCCCGATCATCACGGTCGGTGGGACGAACGGCAAAGGCTCGACCTGCGCGATCATGGAAGCCATTCTGTTGCGCGCGGGCTTCACGGTCGGCTGCCACACGTCGCCGCATCTGCTGTCGTTCAACGAGCGGGCACGAATCAACGGCGAGATGGCGAGCGACGCGGACCTGCTGCCGCACTTCGAAACCGTCGAAGCCGCGCGCCTGAGCCTTGCCGAGCCCGTCACGCTGACTTATTTCGAATTCACGACGCTCGCGATCATGAGCCTGTTCGCGTCGCGCGGGCTCGATGCGGTGATCTTCGAAGTCGGTCTGGGTGGCCGTCTCGACGCCGTCAATATTCTGGACACGGACTGCGCGATCATCACGAGCATCGACCTCGATCACATGGATTATCTCGGCGATACGCGCGAGAAAATCGCCTTCGAAAAAGCCGGCATTTTCCGTCCGGGCAAGCCGGCGATCTGCGCGGACCCGGTGCCGCCGCAATCGCTGATCGATCACGCGGAAAAAATCGGCGCCGAGCTGTGGCTATTCGGCCGCGATTTCCGTTACGAAGGCCAGGCGGGCAGCGAGCGCCAACAGTGGAGCTATGTCGGCCCGACGCTGCGGCGCTCGGCGCTTGCCTATCCGTCGCTGCGCGGCGCGAATCAGCTGATCAACACATCGGCGGCGCTGGCCGCGCTCGAAGCATTGCGCGACCGCCTGCCGGTGTCGGCGCAGGACATCCGGCTCGGCATCGCCAACGTCGATCTGCCGGGGCGTTTCCAGGTGCTGCCAGGCAAGCCGTCCATCGTGCTCGACGTCGGCCACAATCCGCATGCGGCTGCGGTGCTCGCGCAAAACCTCGGCAACATGGGCTTTTTCCCGTACACGTACGCGGTGTTCGGCGCGATGCGCGACAAGGACATCGCCGGCGTGCTCAATCACCTGAAGGGCGAGATCGATCACTGGTGCGTGACCGGTCTGCCGACCCCGCGGGCGGCGTCGGCGCAGGAGCTCGAAACGGCATTGCGCGAGCAGGGCGTGAGCGAGGGTGGGGGCGCCGACAGCAGCGTGACGCGTTACGCGAGTCCGGCAGAAGCTTTCCAGGACGCGCTAAAACGCGCGTCGGAGAATGATAGAATCGTGGTTTTCGGCAGTTTCTATACGGTAGCAGGTGTGATGGCCTACCGGAAATCGCAGCAACACTGAGCGGGCGCCAGGCTCGAACCAAGCGATTCATGGGAATTTTCTCGTTCGGCAAGAAAGACGACGCGCCCAGCCGGCGCGGCGCAAACACCAGTTCCAATCGGGCCGCCCGGGGTGAGCGCGTCGAGCGGCGCACCCGCCGCACCGAGCGCTCCGTCGATGCCGATGCCATGCTGCTCGACCCTACGCTGCCGGAAAAGCAGCGTGCGCGGCGCCGGCTTGTCGGCGCGATCGCGCTGGTCGTCGCGGCGGTGATTATCCTGCCGATGGTGCTCGACTCGCACCCGAAGCCCGTCACCGACGACATCTCCATCGACATTCCGAGCCGGCCCGCGCCGAAGCTCGCCAAATCCACCGCCAGCGAAGACGTGCAGGCCGGCGTCGCGCCGGATAATCCGCCTGCCGCCGACGCGGGTCTCTCCGCTTCCGGCCTTGCGCCGGCAACGACCGCCGCCACGGCGCCGGCCGCCACGAAGCCGGCACAGTCGGGCACGAGCACCGCGAAGCAGGACGCGAAGCCGGCCACGAGCGCAACTGCTGCGGCCAAGCCCGCCGCGAAACCGCAGGCGCCGGCACTCGCCGCCAACACCGCTCCCGCGAAGCCGACCAAGGCACCGGCCACCGCCGCTACGTCGACCGACGACGACACGAACACGGCCGCCGCCAGCGCCGACGCCAATTCCGGCACGCCGGCATCGCCGCCCGGCAGCCGTTTCGCGGTCCAGCTCGGCGCCTTCGCGAACGAAACGAACGCGCGCAATTGGGTCTCGAAGTTGAAAGCGGCCGGCGTACCCGCATATATCGAACATCGCAAGCAGGCAGACGGCTCGACCATGGCGCTGTTGCGCGCCGGTCCGTTCGCCGACCGCGCCTCGGCCACCGAAGCGATCGCGAAGGTTCGCGGGGCCGGTCTGATGGCGGGCTCGAACAGCGGTGCCGCTCAGTAAGCCAGCGATGTTCACTGCCTTCGACTACGCTGTAATGGCGGTGATCGGCTTGTCGGCGCTGCGTGGCGCCTGGCGCGGTTTGCTGTCGGAAGTATTCGGTTTGATCGGCTGGGTCGCGGCGTTTTTCCTGGCTTGCGAGTTCGTCGGCTACGTGGTCCCTTATATCCCGTCCAACTGGCCGGGGGGCGCGCTGACCCAGTGGCTGCTGGCTTTCTCGCTCGTGGTGATCGGCGTGGTGCTGGTGTCGAGCGTGGTGAGCGCGCTGCTCAGCCGTCTCGTGCAGGTCACGGGCCTCGGCGGCGCGGACCGCTCGCTCGGTTTGATGTTTGGCCTCGTGCGCGGGGTCGTTCTGGTGCTGATTCTGGTCGCCCTCGCAGGCTTGACCGAACTGCCCAAACAGGAATTCTGGCGCAACGCGCTGCTTCGCCCGTATGCGGCAGAAGGCGTGCTCGCTCTGAAATCGCTGCTTCCCGAGGCGCTCGCCGCTTACGTCCACGTGGACGATCCGGGCGCTCAGAGCAATGCAGGACAGGACCCCGGCACCCGCCGGCTGCCTTGACGCCGTAGCGCGTACCGTCGCGGCATCGCGCGTACGCCGTCGCAGGCACCGGGCGCCATCATGAATTTCGTACCTTTGAAGGACATGCCATGTGCGGCATCGTAGGCGTAGTTTCCCATTCTCCGGTCAACCAGCTCATCTATGACAGCCTGCTGCTGCTGCAGCACCGCGGTCAGGACGCCGCCGGCATCGCAACCGCGAACGGCAGCAATTTCCACATGCACAAGGCCAACGGCATGGTGCGCGACGTGTTCCGCACGCGCAACATGCGCAGCCTGCCCGGCACGACCGGCATCGGCCAGGTCCGCTACCCGACGGCCGGTTCGGCGTCGAGCGAAGAAGAAGCCCAGCCGTTCTACGTGAACGCGCCGTTCGGCATCATCCTCGCGCACAACGGCAATCTGACCAACTGGCAGCAGCTGAAAGACGAGATGTTCCGCATCGATCGGCGCCATGTGAACACCAATTCCGACACCGAAGTGCTGCTCAACGTGCTCGCGCACGAATTGCAGCTGTCGAGCTCGGGCCTGCAGCTCGATCCGGCCGCGCTGTTCAAGGCGGTGTCGGGCGTGCATCGCCGTGTGCGCGGCTCGTACGCGATCGTCTCGCTGATCGCCGGTTACGGCCTGCTCGGTTTCCGCGACCCGTTCGGCATTCGCCCGCTGTGCATCGGCAAGCAGGAAACGGCGCAGGGCGTCGAGTGGATGCTGGCGTCGGAATCGGTGGCGATCGAAGGCATCGGCTTCGAGTTCGTGCGCGACGTCGCGCCGGGCGAAGCCATTTTCATCGACGCCGACGGCCAGTTGCATGCGCAGCAATGCGCGACGGCTCCGAGCCTGAACCCGTGCATCTTCGAACTCGTGTATCTCGCGCGTCCGGACTCGGTGCTCGACGGCGTGCCGGTCTACAACGTGCGTCTGCGCATGGGCGACTACCTCGCCGAGAAAGTCCGCCGCGAGCTGCCCGACGTCGCGATCGACGTCGTGATGCCGATTCCCGACTCGTCGCGCCCGGCCGCGATGCAGGTCGCGAAGAAGCTCGGCGTCGAGTATCGCGAAGGCTTCTTCAAGAACCGCTACGTGGGCCGCACCTTCATCATGCCGGGCCAGGCGGTGCGCAAGAAGTCGGTGCGCCAGAAGCTCAACGCGATGAACATCGAGTTCAAGGGCAAGAACGTGCTGATCGTCGACGACTCGATCGTGCGCGGCACCACCTCGCACGAAATCGTGCAGATGGCGCGCGACGCGGGCGCGAACAAGGTGATTTTCGCCTCGGCGGCGCCGCCCGTGAAATTCCCGAACGTCTACGGCATCGACATGCCGACGCGCGGCGAACTCGTCGCGCATGGCCGCACGGACGAGGAAGTCGCGCGCATGATCGGCGCGGACCACCTCGTGTACCAGGACGTCGATGCGCTCAAGCAGGCGGTGCGCGACATCAACCCGGCGCTGAAGGAGTTCGAGGCATCGTGCTTCGACGGCCACTACGTGACCGGCGACATCACGACCGAGTACCTCGATCGCATCGAAAGCGCGCGTCTTGAGCCGTCGTCGCAATCGGATCGCGACGCCGCGAGCGAGGCGATCGACGGCGGCGGCCCGGCGCGTTCGCAGCTGCATCTGCAGCTGTCGGTAGGCTGAGCGCACACCGCGGCGCGAGCGTGTTAGCATGACGGCTTGCGTCGATTTGATCTCAGCTTGCGGACGCGGGGCAACCCGAAACAGCTAAAGCGAAAGGCGGAAAGCCGCAATCATCCGCCCTAGCTCCTGCTTCCCCGCACATGAAGCCCGCTTATGCCGACGCAAAAGCGGGCTTTTTTGTTGCTGCCGTACGGCGTCGCGCTGTCTCCGATGCGCACCGCACGCAGCCATGGAACCTTGGAAACCAGAACCAACATGGACGACTCCCTGAACTTCGACTTCGATACGCTGGCCGTCCGCTCGGGCACCGCGCGCAGCGACTTCAACGAGCATTCGGAAGCGATTTTCCTGACCTCGAGCTTCGTGTTCGCGAGCGCCGCGGATGCCGCCGAGCGCTTCAAGAACTCCGAAGACTATTTCACGTACTCGCGCTTCACGAACCCGACCGTCTCGATGTTCCAGGACCGCCTGGCCGCGCTCGAAGGCGGCGAGGCCTGTATCGCGACGGCGTCGGGCATGGCCGCGATCATGTCGGTCGTGATGTCGACGTTGCAGGCGGGCGACCACCTCGTGAGCTCGCAGGCGCTGTTCGGCTCGACGCTCGGCATGTTCTCGCAGATTTTCAGCAAGTTTGGCATTACGACCACGTTCGTCGATCCGACCGATCTCGACGCGTGGAAAAACGCCGTGCGTCCCGAGACGAAGATGTTCTTCCTCGAAACGCCGTCGAACCCGCTGACCGAAGTCTCCGATATCGAGGCGATCAGCAAGATCGCCCGGGCGGCCAATGCGCTGTTCGTCGTCGATAACTGTTTCTGCAGCCCGGCCTTGCAGCAGCCGCTGAAGCTCGGCGCGGACGTCGTCATGCATTCGGCCACCAAGTTTCTCGACGGCCAGGGCCGCGTGCTCGGCGGCGCGCTGGTCGGTTCGAAGAAATTCATCATGGAGAAGGTGTTTCCGTTCGTGCGCAGCGCCGGGCCGACGCTGTCGGCGTTCAACGCGTGGGTGCTGTTGAAGGGCATGGAAACGCTGTCGTTGCGCGTCGAAAAGCAGTCGGCGAATGCGCTCGAAATCGCGCGCTGGCTCGATTCGCATCCGGCTGTGAATCGCGTGTTCTATCCGGGGCTCGAATCGCATCCGCAGCATGCGCTCGCGATGCGTCAGCAGAAGTCGGGCGGCGCGATCGTGTCGTTCGAGCTGAAGGGCGACACGCCCGAGCAGATGCGCGCCAATGCATGGCGCGTGATCGACAGCACGAAGGTTTGCTCGATCACCGGCAACCTCGGCGACACGCGCACCACGATCACGCATCCGGCGACGACCACGCACGGCCGTATCACGCCGGAAGCGCGCGCGGCGGCGGGTGTCAGCGAAGGTCTGATCCGGCTTGCGGTGGGGCTCGAAAACGCCGGCGATATTCGCGCCGATCTGGAGCGCGGGCTGGCGGGGTAAGCGGGGGAAAGTGCCAGCCAGCAGAACTGGTGCGGGCCATACCGGCTCACGCAGCCTCTCGCCTCATCAATGACGCAGCGCCCGCCACTGTCCGGGCGCGAGCCCGAAGCGCCGCGTGAACGCGTGCGTGTAAGCGCTCTGATCGGCGAAGCCGATGTCGAGCGCGATTTCCGTCAATGAAAGACGCGGGTCCGCGAGCAGCGTGAGCGACGTGTCGAGCCGCAGCCGCTGCAAATAGCGATGCGGCGTTTCGCCGAATGCGTCAATAAAAAGCTGGTGAAAACGGCGCATGCCGAAGCCGCAATGCGCGGCGAGATCGGCGATACGCAATGGCTCAGAGAGATGCGCGCGCAGCCAGCGGTCGATGCGCGCGAAATCGAGGCCGGCGCCTGCGGCCCGCGCGCCCGCAAGCGTGCCGGCGTCGGCGATAAGCGCCGCGCCGAGACGCGCGGCGGCGTCCCAATGGAAGCGGCGGTTGAGGGCGTCGCCTTGTGCGTCGACCGCGCCCCCTGTTGCATGCGCGGCGATCCGATGCACGAGTTGCGCGAGCGACGCATCCACCGTAACGGCCCGAGGGCGCTCGAACAGCCGCTCGGGCACGGCCAGCGACGCAGCCGGCAAATCCAGCACCAGTTGCCGGTTTTCGCCGACACCTGCGTAATCGTGCCGCGCGCCGGCCGGAATCAGCCATGCGGAACCGGCGTCGATCTGCCGTGCGACGCCGTCTACCGCCATCACCATCGCGCCGTCGAGCCCGAGCACGACCTGATGAAAGTCGTGCACGTCCGACGCTTCGATTGCGCCGTAGCGGCGCAACGAAACGTTAGGGGCGGTGACGGCGGCGTGGCTCATGAAAAACAGCCTGGGTGTAGCCGGAATGGACCCGAGGGCCGACTCAGACTTCGAGCAGCTCGACTTCGAACACGAGCGTTGCGTTCGGCGGAATCACGCCGCCCGCGCCGCGCACGCCGTAGCCGAGTTGCGGCGGAATGGTCAGCTTGCGCTTGCCGCCGACCTTCATGCCTTGCACGCCTTCGTCCCAGCCCTTGATGACCATGCCGCCGCCCAGCACAAATGCGAACGGGTCATTGCGGTCTTTGCTCGAATCGAACTTCTGGCCGTCGGTCAGCCAGCCCGTGTAGTGCACGGTCACGGTTTTGCCGGCTACCGCTTCGGCGCCGGCGCCTTCCACGAGGTCTTCGTACTTCAGGCCGGATTCGGTCGTCACAGTCGACATGCGTCGCTCCTCTCATCAAAACGTAAAACCGACATTGTAGGCGTGTTGAGCCGCATCGCCGAGTCTTGCCGGGCATTGCAGGTGGCACGCGGATTGCGCGCCATTAGCCGTTCGGCCAGGCTGGTCGGCCCGGACCGCTTGCCTATAATGGGACATTCCTTCAATCACCGCCATTGCCTGAGAGAGCTCGATCGTGACAACGTCTTCAACCGGAGCGGCTGACGTACAGTCCGCGCCTGCCGGCTTTGCCATTTCCGAACGCAGTGCGCATCTGCGCGCGCAAACCGCGTTGTTCATGCGCGATCATGTGCTGTCGCTGGTGTCGCACGATCTGCGTGGTCCGTTGAATGCGATCCATAGCTGGGCCTACGTGCTCGAGCGCAAGCTCGATGCGAGCGACCCGAACTCGCAGCGTGCGATTGCCGGCATTCGCAGCGGCGTCGATCAGCAGGTCAAGCTGCTCGAAACGGTGGTCGATGCGACGCGCGCCGAAACGAAGTCGCTCGCGCTCGCGTATGCGCCGTTTTCTCTGCATCCGCTGCTCGACGAAACCATCGCCGAGGTCCGCACCGGCCTCGCTCGCGCGCGCGGCGTCGAGATCCGGCTCGACTCGCAGCTTGCCACCGAGCAATTGAACGGCGACCGCGAGCGGCTCGTCGCCGCCTTGTGGCTGATGCTCACGTTTGCGGTCGAAGCGGGCGCGCCGGGTGCCGAGGTCGCGCTGAGCACGCGCGCGGACGCGGGCGCGTGGCACGCGAGCGTGGTGTACGAGCCGAACCAGGCCGCGCTGAACGATGCCGCGTTGCCCCACCTGCTGGAAGCGTTTGCGCGCAAGCAGGCAGGCGAGCCGCGCGAAGCGAAACGCATTGCATGGGTGTTCGCGCTGTGCAAGCGCGTCGCGGAAGCACACGGCGGCAGCTTCGAGCAAAGCGACGCGGTGGACGGCGACGGCAACGGCAACGGCGTTGCCACGCTCACGCTGCGCGTGCCGTTCAGCGCGAGCGTACCGAAGTGAATACGAACGGGCACGAATGAATACGATTGAGCACGGGGTGCCGGCATGCCGGGCACGCAAGCAGGCGCAGGCAACAGGCAGCCGCCGGCAAACACGAGTACGTGCAAATAAGCGCGCTTAACTTTTCACCGAGCTTTCACCCTCTATACTGACAACTTTTGTTGCCGGAGCCCCTCGCTTTGATCCAGGTCGTTGCCCTTATCGGCGCATTGTTTCTCGTTGCCCTCAACGGCTTTTTCGTCGCCGCTGAATTCGGTCTGGTGAAACTGCGGCAGACGCGCGTGCAAAGCCTCGCGGCCCAGCACGGCATGCGTGGGCGCCTGCTCGCGAAAGTGCATGGACAACTCGATGCCTATCTGTCGGCGTGTCAGCTCGGCATCACGCTCGCCTCGCTCGGGCTTGGCTGGATCGGCGAGCCCGCGTTCGCGCAACTGCTGACGCCGCTCTTCAAGGTGATCGGCGTCGAATCGGAACAGCTGATCCACGGCATTTCGCTGTTCTTCGCGTTCTCGTGCATCTCGTTCCTGCATATCGTCGTCGGCGAACTCGCGCCGAAGTCGCTCGCGATCCGCGAAGCGGAGAAGGTGTCGCTATGGGCCGCGATGCCGCTGTACGGTTTTTACTGGGTGATGTATCCGGCCATCTGGGTGCTCAATACGAGCGCGAACACGGTACTGAAGGCAGCGGGGCTCGATACCGGTCACGGTCACGATTCCCATTACTCGACCGACGAACTCAAGCTGATTTTGCGCGGTCGCCGCGCACAGGTCGCGAGCGGACGCGTGGCGACCGATGGCGCCTACAGCCAGGACGAATGGAACACGATTGCGCATTCGCTCGATTTTTCGCGCATGACCGTGTCGGACCTGATGCGGCCGGCGCATGAAATGGTCAGCCTGCGGCGCGATCTGCCCTTGCGCGACAACATGCAGGTGGTCGCGCAGCATCGCTTCAGCCGCTATCCGCTATTCGAGGATGCCTCGGGCGAGCGCGTCGCCGGCATGATTCACCTGAAGGACCTGCTGCTCGCGCGCCAGGCCGGCAGCACGCTCGACGATCTCGGCCGCTACGTGCGCCCGGTGCAATGCGTGCGGCCCGATCTACCGGCGCTCGAACTGTTTCGTCGCTTTCGCAAGGGCGCGCCGCACTTTGCGCTGGTCGGCTACAAGCATGCGAAGCCGATCGGCTTTCTCACGCTCGACAATCTGCTCGGCGCGCTGGTGGGGCAGATTCACGACGAATTCCGTCAGGGCGATGCCGACTGGACTCGCATGGACGACGGCACGCTGATGGGCAAAGGCAGCTTGCCGGTGGTGTCGCTCGAACGCGCGCTTGGTATCGATATCGACGAGGGCCGGGCGGAATCGGTCGGCGGTCTCGTGATCCAGGCGCTCAACGATCTGCCGAGCGAGGGGCAGCGCATCGAGTTCGAAGACTTCGACGTGGTCATCAAGAAGATGAAGGGCCCACGCATCGTGCTCGTGCGCGTGTATCCGAAGATGTTCGACGACGAAGGCGGTTGAGCGGTCGTTCAAAGCCGGCGCTCAAGGTTAAGTCCAAGCCTGGGAGTGCCTTCAACCTACCAGCAAAAGCCGCCCTCAGCTCCGCGGCACGCCGTCCTCGACCAGCACCGCCACCGGCATCGCCGCCAGCGCATCGCGCAGATACAGCAAACCATTCTCGTCGACCTTCGGCGCGGCGGGACTCAGCCAGTCGAACAGCGCGCGCGCCGACAGATCGGACGGCATCTCGATGGCCGTATCGGCCCATCGCTCGGGCTCGACGAGCGGCAAATCTCCTTGAGCGCTCCCGGCGTCACCTGCGCCGGTATCGCGCCCGGTTCGAAGCAGCCTCGCCGCAAGCCGGCTCGCCACCACCACGGCCCACGCATTGCCATGCCGCCGCGCGAACGCAATCACACTCGACGCATGCGCGCCCCGCACCGCGAGCGGCAGATACGCACCCTGGCTCAGCAATTCCGGCAGATGCGTGCGCAACGCGAGCACACGCTGGATTACCGCGAGCTTCACGCGTCCGTCGCGCCAATCCGCGAGAAGCTCCGACGGCGGTGTCTGTGCCGTCGCGAGCGATGCTTCGCGCTGCGCGAAATCGACGGGCCGCCGATTGTCGGGATCGACGAGGCTGAAGTCCCACAACTCGGTGCCTTGATAAAGATCGGGAATCCCCGGCGACGCGAGCCGCAGCACCGTCTGTTGCAAGCCGTTGAGCGCGCCCGCGCGGCCGATGCGCTCGACGAACGCCGCCAGCTCCTTCAGGAAGCCGTCGCGCCGCTGCGGCGCGAGGATGTCGAACAGGAAGTCGCGGCAGCCCGCTTCGTAGGCTTCGTCGGGCGCGAGCCAACTGGTTTGCAGTTTCGCCTCGCGCAGCGCCTTCAACTGCCATTGCGCGACGCGCTCGGCCAGTGCCTTGACGCCGGCTTCGTCGCCGGCACGCAGCAGAAGCGGCCAGCAGCCCACGAGCGTCTGATACAGCATCGCCTCGGCGGCGGGGCCCGGCGCCCATGCGTCGCTCGTGTCCCGACTCACGCTGCTGATCGGCGTGCCGTCGAGCGCGCGCCGCTGCGGCGCGTTCAAGGTCGACCACGCGCGCAACGTCGCGCTCCATTCGTCGGCGATCTCGCTGAGCACCGCGAGCCGCGCGCGCACGTCCTCGCCGCGCTTGTGATCGTGCGTGGCCGTGGCGAGCAAGGCATGCGGAAAGCGTTGCGCGCGCTCCCGGTTGCGCGCGTGAAACGGCTCGACCGGCAATGCGAATTCGCTCGGGTCCGAGCCGACTTCGTTGCGCGACAACAGGCGGCCGTAGCGGTAGCACGCGGTGTCCTCGATGGCCTTCGCGGCGAGCGGCGCGGTCAGCTGCGAGAACAGCGTCTGCGCGTTGCGTCGCGACGACCCCGTGTGCGAGGGCGGGCCGCCGCCTTGCGCCGACGGTGGCTGCGGCGCGCCGGGCCGTGCGGGCGG